>NZ_JAQEVQ010000027.1:0-1572 GCF_027694595.1 Pauljensenia sp. OF14-1SRA
TGAACTGTCCCCCGGAAGTTGGACTGATTTATTCAGTTTTTCTTCCGGGGGGGGGATTTGTATGCATCCGAGATCTACGTTGACTCATGAGCAGCGTGCGGTGCTGGTGGGTTTGTTTGAGCAGGGTTTTGGTTACAAGAGTGCGGCTAGGCAGGTTGGTGTTGCTAAAAAGCCGGCCAGGAATTTGTATGATCGCTGGCAGATTCGTGGCAGTGTTGTACTTGTGAGAAAACCAAACACTAGTGTTTATCCTTTTGAAGTCAAGCGTGATGCAGTGTTGCGTTTCCTTGCTGGTGAATCTCGTGGGAGTATTGCTAAAGATCTTGGACTATCCAGGCCAGATTTAGTGAGGAAATGGGCTCGGATTTATGAGCAGCAAGGTGAGGACGGGTTACGTCCTAAACCTAAAGGCAGGCCTGCTAAGTCTGGGTCTAAACCGAGTAAGCCTTTGTCTGAGACTGAGCAGTTACGCCGTCAGGTGGAGTATTTACAGGCGGAGAATGCTTACCTAAAAGCATTAAGGGACTTGATGCGCAAAGAGCAATAACTCGTACCCGAGTGGTTGCAAGTCTCAAGTCCCAGTATCGTCTTGCGGATTTACTCCAAGCTGCTGGCCTTGCCAGGTCAACGTTTTACTATCACCAAGCCCGCCTTGATGCTCCTGATAAGCACGCTGGGCTCAAACGTGAGATCAAGACCGTGTTTGACCAATCCCACGCACGCTATGGTCACCGTCGCGTCAGGTTAGCTTTGAAACGTCAAGGCATTTGCGTATCTAGAAAACTGGTAGCCAAACTAATGAAACAAGAACACCTAGTGTGCCAGGCGCGTAAGAAGAAGCGTTACAACTCTTACAGATCCAACCAATCCAACGCGGCTGGCAACGTTCTTAATCGTGATTTCACAGCTACCAAGCCGAACCAGAAATGGGTCTCAGACGTCACTGAGTTCAGAGTAGGAAACCAAAAACTGTACCTGTCACCAATCATTGACCTGTACGACCACAGCGTCATCTCCTACTCGATTAGCGCCTCACCAAACCTAGAACTCACCAACTCTAGCCTGCGCAAAGCCTTACACCAGGCGCAGCCAGGACCGGGCATGATCATGCATACGGATCAAGGATTCCAATACCAACACCACAGTTGGAAAGCCCTACTAGCCAACTACAACGCTACTCAATCCATGTCCAGAAAAGGTAACTGCCATGACAACGCCATAGCAGAAAACTTCTTCGCTCACCTCAAAGCAGAACTGTTCTACCAACAAGCGTTCACCAACACCGAAGACCTAGCCAATCAAATACAGGACTACATCCACTGGTACAACAACCAACGCATCCAACAACGACTCGAGGGCATGACCCCGAACGAATATCGGAATCATGCCCTCGTAGCCTAAGAACCCCTACTATTAAACTGTCTAACTTTCAGGGGACAGTTCAAAAGTCGGGGTGGCCCTCAGCTCAACTCAAGTGCTGGTCGCTACCGAATGCTTCCTTGTCTGCGTGAATGCTTGTTCAAGTGGGTTAATAGACAAAAATCGTTGCTTAAGATCGGTGTTTTCAGTGAT
>NZ_JAQEVQ010000027.1:1582-5747 GCF_027694595.1 Pauljensenia sp. OF14-1SRA
TTCGGTCGGGCCTTCGCTTTTATCTGTCGGAGCTCGCTTTGGTCGGCGCCCGCTTTGCGCGCGCTCACATGATTCGTGTCAGACTTACACCATGACGACAACGAAGATCCACGTGATGCGCCACGGCGAAGTCGATAACCCAGGCGGCCTGCTCTATGGGCGTCTTCCCGGTTTTGGTCTGACGGAGCTCGGACATCAGATGGCTCAGCGTGGAGCCGACTATCTGAAAGAAACCGACGCGGATATCACGGCCGTCATTGCGTCGCCTCTTCTTCGTGCGCAGCAGACCGCGACCCCGACTGCTCGCGCCTACGAGCTTCCTATTCACTCGGATCTTCGCCTGATCGAAGCTGGAAACATCTTCGAAGGCCAGCCGGTGAATGCTGACCGCAGGGTTTTGATTAAGCCGAATGTGCTGAAGTACTATCGCAATCCATTTGAGCCATCGTGGGGCGAACCGTATGCGCAGATTGCGTCGCGCATGAGTGCCGCACTGTCAGGCGCGTTGAAACGCGCCTATGGTCACGAGGCCCTTGTTGTTTCACACCAGAGTCCGATTACGTTGCTCACGCGTTTTGCTCGCAAGCAGATGTTGGCACACGCCCCATGGTCTAGGCACTGTTCTCTAGCGTCGATCACGACGTTTATTTTCGATGACGGCACACTGGTTGATATTGACTACGTTGAGCCCAGCGCTGACTTGCTTGTTCACGCACACGATATGACTCCCGGGGATTCCGAAGCGGCCCTCAAACGCTGAGTCTTTATCGCGCCGACCCGATCACGCCTGGGGGTCGTTGCGGTTTGTGGCCTCGTCGTCATTGTTCGCGGACGTATCTGACGCACCCGAGCCCTCTTCGAATGCGGACGGTGAATCGGGAGCGGAATCGTTAGACGTGTTCGCGCTTTCCTTGCTGGCCTTCTTGCGTTGGCGTTGAATGTCGCGCTCGAGCCGGAAAAGAAACTCCGGATCGTCATCGGGAGCAAGGGGTGCGGGCGTTCGTTTCTCCGAGGGGACACGGGTGACGGAGAAGCTGATGGGAGCCTCGCCGGCTTCCGCTTTGGCGACGAAACGCAAGGCGATCCACGCGATCGACCCGATTGACAACGACGGGATCGTCAGGATCATCAGCAGTAGCCAGATGTTCTTCGGCAACTTTGCCGGTACTTGATCTTCGGGCGTGCGAAGCCAATCCGTGATCGCGTAAATCGTGACCGCGGCCCAAATGACAATGCCGAGAATGCGTACCATTGCGCCAGTCTATCCAAGGAGCGGTGAAGCGTCGCGGGGAGGACCCCGCGGTCAAGGGTGCGAGCGAAATGCGCGGGGTGCTCAATCTCGTCATCGTGTACGAGGCTCAGCCTGAAAGTTTGAGCTGAGTGGCTAGGGGGATCAGGCGAGGAGCAGGAAAGCGCTGACCTCGATTGCCCAGGCGAGCGTGTACAGGCCGGTGTTGCGCAAAACAGGAATCAGACGGGCGCCAGTTTCTCCACGCGCGATCGGTAGAACTGCGGGAGCGTTCATGAATCCGGTGATGATGAGGGCAACAAGAATCAGTGGCCACGAATAGGTGAGGGTGAACAGCAATACTGCAAGGCTCACCACGGACAGAGTAAAGCAGGCGGTGAACACTTTGCGTGACGTTGTATCACCCAGGCGAACAGCAAGAGTGCGTTTACCGGACTCGCGATCCGTTGGAATATCGCGAATGTTATTCGCCATCAGCAGTGCGACTGACAGGAAACCCAGCGTGGACGCGAGCATCCAAAGCCAGCCCGGTGCCTGAGGGATCTGAGTCCACGTGGTGCCCACGCACGCCATCAAACCGAAGAAAAGGAAAACGAACAGCTCGGACAAGCCGATCCCCATGTAGCCGTAGGGAGTACGACCACCCGTGTAGAACCATGTGGCAAGCACGGCCAAAATGCCCGGGATCAGCAGAATCCATGCGCCAGACAAAGCAAGCAGGGCTAAGCCGGCCACACCAGCAATCCCGAAACACACTAGCGCGGCAATCAGGACATTCTTCGGAGCGGTCAGTTTTCCACCTGTAAGGCGCGCGGGCCCCAGGCGGAAATCGTCGGTGCCTCGAATACCGTCCGAATAATCATTCGAATAGTTCGCGCCGATCTGCAACGCCAAGGCAACGACAAGAGCAAGAACGGCGCGCACTGGCGCAACGGCACCCATATGGATTGCTGACGCGGTCCCGACAATTACGGGAGCAATAGCAGCAGGCAGAGTGCGAAGACGCGCCCCTTCGACCCAGTCGTTCAACGTTGCCATGAGTGGCAGTACCTGCTTTCCATTGTCTGAAAAAGTGACGGGCTCACGAGCGTTTGTCACAAGCGTGCTTCACGAGTTTACGCTGTCTGAGCTGAAAACAGCATTCTGCTTCGGTTGCATGTAGGGCACATAACCCAAGAAACGCGCCTTAACGACGCCAGTCAAAGACCGTGTCTTCAGCATCCTTCAACAGTTTCGTGGCCGCCATACGATCGATCTTCATCCCCGACAGGTAGGGGAGTGCGCCGGCCACAACAACGCGGCGAGGAGCGTACGCGCGCCCCAAAACCTCGCCCACGTCAGAACGCAGACGCCGAGCAAACTGATCGACCTCGTCCGCAGATGAAATAGGATTCTTCGGGACAACCAGCGTCGTGATTAACTCGCCCCACTTATCGTCGGGAGTCGACGTCACCCACGCGTCAGCTACCTCATCGCAAGATAGAACAGCTTCTAAGACCGGGGCAGGAGCAACAGAAAGACCACCGGAAACAATGACATCATCCGCGCGCCCCTGAATTTCCACGGTTGACTCACTCGAGATCACACCGATATCGCCCGTCAGTATCCAGGTTGTGCCTCCTTCAACAAAAAGAGGGGAATCTCCGTCCACATAACGAGTCATCAGCATCGGGCCTGAAAGAGCAATCCGCGCCTGAGAATCACGCTCAACAGTTCGCACCTCAACACCGGGCTGAGGCACTCCGTTATAGATGCACCCTCCGCACGTTTCCGTCATCCCATACGTCGTGACGATATTCAGACCATGGCCTCGTGCCACATCCAGTAGATCCGAACGCGTGTGCGCGCCACCAACCAAAATTGCGGACAGTCGCGAAAGAGCCTCAATCACCTCACCGTTAGCCAAGCACGAGGCCAACTGGGTCGGAACCAACGACAGATAACCGGGAACCTCATCCTCGGCCGTAGCACCAGCGATCGCAGGAAGAAGTGCTCGCGGATCGAAGCTGGCAGAGGTATCAACGATTTGCGGATTCGTTTCAGCAACGGCCGCGCGAAGCAAAACCATCGCTCCGGCAATGTGGTGGGTTGGCAATGCTAGAATCCATTTTCCCGGCCCGGAAAGGGCTTCGTGCGTTGCCTGCGCGGACGCGATCAACGCATCGATCGACAAGCCCACAAGATGAGGTGTGCCTGCGGACGAACCGGACGTGGGAATGACCAGGTCGATACCGCTAAAGAAATCAGGCTCGGTGATCGCCGGATAGAGCGAGGGGAAACGCTCGGCTGGAAACGCGTCTTCGACAGTTGCCAAGGCCCCGCGCAGAGTTGATGGCGGAACATCCTTCGGATCACGCATCACAACCACCGTGTGAGGTGCGGGGTGATTCGGGTCAGCCTGGCGTTCTTTGTAAAGCTCCACCAGCTTGTGAAGAGCCGCATTTGCAAGAGCGACAGCTCCGATCGAGGTTCCTCCAGGTACAACCAGCGTTCGAGTTGTCAATGCGGATCCCCCTAGAATGCGTCTGTTCTGTACTGCGTACAGCCTAGGTTGCACGCATAAAAAGCGCTCAATCAAGCCAAGAATGGTTGTGAAATTGTGGCAGATTTCCCAGTCCCCATATGGGACTCAAGTCGCTTGAAAAATGTACAACCGATAAGGTTGAGCCGATGTTGAACACGCTGAATTCCAAGATGAAGTGGACGGTCGCAGGTATCGTTGCGGCTATTCTTGTCGCCCTGGGTGCCTCCGGCGCATATGCCGCGTCTTTCGCTCACAAGGCTCTGCCCGGAGTCAAGATCGCTGGTGTCTCCGTTACGGGAATGACGCGCGATCAGGTCAAAGAGTCCATCGTCCAGCGAGTTGAGGAGGGTTAATAGACAAAAATCGTTGCTAATGGCGGCGTGTTGTTAGTT
>NZ_JAQEVQ010000028.1:0-4866 GCF_027694595.1 Pauljensenia sp. OF14-1SRA
CACTGAAGGAACAAAAAAGTTTAAGCATCTTGCTAAGAAACCTCGACCGCCTCATCACCCTTCATCAGCGTGAGCCACCTCGCATGATGAAAGAGGGTAAAAATGCCAATCAGTATCAATGAAGAGTCGCTTTTCTGCGATTACTACTCGCAATGGATTAGCGTCTACAAAGAAGGGGCCATCCGTGAGGTCACCATGGGAAAGTACCGTCTCACGCAGTCTTGGCTAGCCAAACTGATTCCAGACCTGAAGATAAAAGATCTGGACCGGACCTCGTACCAGCAGCTCATCAATGGTTACGCAGAGCACCACGAACGCCAGACAACCATGGACTTCCACCATCAGCTTAAGGGGGCGATCCTTGACGCAGTTGACGAAGGATTCATTCCCCGCGACCCTACGCGCAAGGCTATTATTAAAGGAAAACAGCCGCGTGCGAAAAAGATCAAGTATCTCAATCAGTTTGAGCTTCATGCCATGCTCGGCGACCTTGATTTATCAGGCGGGCCGAGTTGGGATTGGCTTATTCTCGTAGTCGCTAAAACGGGCCTTCGCTTCTCCGAAGCCCTTGGGCTTACCCCCGAAGACTTTGACTTCGCTCATCAAACGCTTTCGGTGAACAAGACCTGGGATTACAAGAACGGCGGTGGATTCGTCCCCACGAAAAACGCCTCCTCGGTGCGGAAGGTTCAACTCGACTGGCAACTCATCATGCAACTTTCTGGGTTGCTCAAAGATCTTCCGCCGACTGAGCCCATATTTGCGAAGGGAAAGGTCTATAACTCGACGGCTAACAGCGTTTTAGCGCGCCACTGCAAAAATGTTGGCGTGCCTGCCATATCCGTCCACGGGCTGCGGCATACGCATGCATCACTTTTGCTGTTCGCTGGCGTATCCATCGCCAGCGTATCCCGAAGGCTCGGGCATGCAAGCATGACCACCACTCAGGAAACCTATCTGCACGTCATCCAAGAGCTCGAGAACAAGGACATTGACATCGTCATGAGGGCTCTTTCGACTCTTATTTAACCTGTATCAGCAAATCGTGGCTCACGCTGATGAAGGGTGATGAGCTGGTCGAGCCGGTCGAATTGCTCGCCGATGAGTCTCTGTTCATCTATCGAAGGCATACTGATCTCACTCTTCAACAATTTATCGAAGAAGAAATAGAGCCTGACACCGCCCTCTTGTAACATTTCGATTTGCTGTGTAAACAACTGCGTCTTGAACCAATGCCAAAGAAAGCGATCGTCGCAAGTTTCGTCAGTCTGGAAGACTTCGTAAAGGGAGCTAACAATTACATTTCCGCTGGTAGATTGATAGCCAATTGAACCAACATTGATTCTGGCAGGGTTGTACGCAAAGCTATTCGGCTCAACAATCCAATAGCTTGTTTTATCGGCCTCATGCATCGTTCCGCCGTTTTCAAACTGTTCATCTTGGGGGACGAAGCCGCGATCGTTAGTCACGGAATAGCTAGGTAGTTCGAGATTCTCCGAGTTCCTGATTCCGGATGCAGTGACAAAATCAGAGAACTTACGCTGTTCCCAAGCTGGCATGACAAAGGCCGGGAGCGTATCCCGGCCTAAGGCTTGTCATGCGATGTCGATGCCACCGGACTCGAGGAAGCTCCTCAGCAGCTTGTCGACCCTGGCATTAACCTTGAAGGGAGGGATCCTTGTTCCCTCGACCCTCTCGAAGTATGCCCGGGCCTTAGCTTTGTCAACGGTGCCCACAAGCGCGTCGAATCTTCCGAAGTCGTTAATATTGGCTTCGTTGATGTTAAGCCTCATCATGGTCTCGAGTTTCTCCTCGTCAACGCCGATGACATCGACGAGCTTGGCGACCTGCTTGTTCCGGGCACGCTGGGCGTAGCGGGTGATGTAGTCCCTGAGCGTCATTCCCGACTCAACCGAGACCTCTCCAGACTGGATGTCGTGGATGAAGAGCTCCGCGAAGCTCTGGTCCTCCTGGGACAGCGTAGCGAAGGTACGATGGAGGTTCGCGTAGAGAGCGTCGAGCTCCTCGGGCGAGACATCTCCCTGCTCGAGCGCCTTAAGCCACTTGGTGAAGTTCTCGTTCATGTACTGGGTGTCGATATGCCCGGTGTCGATCTCGGTGAGATAGCCCTTGATGTCGAACGGGGCAACAGGCGCTGTTCCGTCCTCGGAAGGATCGATTCTCGTGCTCAGTTCCTTGTACCTTTGGACCAATGCGTTGAAGCGACTCTCGTCGAACGTGACTTCGACCATCTGGGTTGATCCGGTATCGGGGTCCTGATCTCCGAAAACCTCAGCATCGCCCCAGGAGAATCCCTGCACCTTGGCAGCCTCAAGATGCTCGTGGAACTCGTTGAACAGCTCGGCGAACTTCGCCTTGGCCGCGTCACTCTCGGGCAGCTTACTGAAGTCCTCGCTCCCGCCTTCCTTGAAGACGGCTTCCATCTGGGCGAACAGCTCGTTGCACTTGGCCATGTTCTCGGGTAGCTTGCTGGCGAACAGGCCGAATGGCTTGTCTCCGGAATAGAGCTTCACCGCCTCCTCGATGTTGCGGCGCATAGTGTGGGACTTGCGGTAGTAACGGATGATGCCGAAGGGCTTCTCGTCGCCCGCGAACAGACGGTTAGTGCGACTGAACGCCTGGATGAGCAGGGCGTAGTCGATGAGCTTGTCCAGATAGAGGATGTTTATCCACTTGGAGTCGAATCCGGTGAGCATCTGGTCCACCACGATGAGGACGTCGATCCTTTCTTCGGGATGGTTCTCGACGTTGAGATGCGGTCTCTTGTGAGCCAGGCGCGCAGCCATGTCCTTCTTCATGGCCGCGTGGGTCGGTATCGTGTACTCCTTGCCGTATGTGGCGTTGTAATGCTCAATGATCTCCTTGAGGCCCTCCTCCTTGCTTATCGCCTTGTCGCCCGAATTGTCGATGTTCGGGTCGAAGAGCGCCGTGACCTTGAGCTGCGGGGCCTCGTCCCTGAACATCCTGAAGTACTCGATGGCCTCGGGAATGGAGCTGGTGGCCAGGAGGCCATGGAACTTACCACCATGGGAGATGCGCTCCCAGCCGGACAGGATATCCTCCACCACCTTCCTGCGATGCTCGTCGTCCTGATATTGGACAGACGGCACGAAGTGCTCGATGCCGTGCTTCTCGGAACCAGGCTTGTCGTTGACGTCGCCCATGCCGACCTTGGACGTATCCATCCAGTAGTAGTAGACCTTGCTCTTGCGGTCGTCCGAGAGGGCGTCGCCAACGCTGTCCGCCTTGGCTTTGTTCAGCGCCACTGCCTCGCGCACAGAGGTGTCCTTGAAGGTGCACACCATGTAGGGGTCGAACCCCAGCACGTTGCCGTCGCGGATGCCGTCAGCGATGCTATAGCGGTGTAGCTCGTCGCCGAAGACGTCCGTGGTGGTGGACATCTTCTTTGCGTTCTCCTCGTGGATGGGAGTGCCCGTGAACCCGAAGAACAGGGCGTCGGGGAAGGTGTTCTTGATCGTGCGTAGCATGTCGCCGAAGGTCGAGCGATGGCATTCGTCGATGATGAACACGATGCGCTTGCCCCTCATCTGCTCCAGGTCAGAATCGGTGATACCGCCCTCCTCGGAGCGGATGAGGCTCATCTTCTGGATGGAGGTGACGATCAGCATGTCGTTGACGGAGCTACTCTTGAGCCGGCTGCGTAGCTCCGCGGTGTTCTCCGTGCCCTGCACAGCGTCGTCGGCTGCCGCGAACGCGCGGTACTCGGCAAGGCTCTGGGTTCCCAGCTCGATGCGGTCCATGAGGAAGACCACCTTGTCAGCCTTTCTAGAGTTAGCGATGAGCTGCGCACTCTTGAAGCTTGTCATGGTCTTTCCAGAACCCGTGGTGTGCCAGATGTACCCGCCACGAATGCCCGGCATTCCCCATTGCTTGCGAGCGTTCACCTTGGCAACGCGGTCGGAAATCGCACGCGCCGCGTAGAGCTGGTAGCTGCGCATGACCTTGAGTGCGCCGTCGGAGTCGTCGGCGACAGTGTAGGAGCCGATGAGCTGGTGCGCTTCGGGAATCGAGAGGAATTTAGAGGCGATGGTCTTCCAATCGTTGACGGGTTCGTTATTGAAGTCCGCCCAATGGAAACAGAAGCGCTCATTGATCTTCCCTCCTGTGCCGGGGGACGCGAAATAGAGCATCTCTTCAGGGTTCATGGCGACGAACACCTGTACCAGGGAGAAGATGCCGGTGAAAACTCCCTCGTGCAGGTACTTGCCGATCTGGTTAACGGCCTGGCTCGCAGGGACCCCCGTGCGCTTGAGCTCGATGTGGATCACCGGCATGCCGTTAATGAGCAGCATCACGTCGCCACGGCGGACACCTGTCAGTTTGCTCGACGTGGTGAACTGGGGCTGCTGTGCGATCTGGTACCGCGTCTGACCAGTGGCAATCTCCTGCGCATGGAAGATCTTGAGGGAGACCTCCTTGCCGCAGTGGAGCTTATCGTCTGCATTGTCTCGCGTAATGGCCACGGTCTTGCCGTTGATGAAAGCATTGAGTTTCAGCGGGGTCCGCAGGGACGTCACCTGCTCCAGGATTTGCGCCATCTCAGAGTCAGTAAGGGGACAGCCGTTCAGGCGATCGATGTTGTTGTTGTTCTCGAAGATAATGGAGGCCCAGTTGTCTACGAGTTGCTTCTCGGTGGGGTTCCAGAGAACTCCGTCCTTGTCATCCCAGCCGTTGTTCTTGAGATTGGCGATGAGAGCCTCTTCGAACTGGGCTTCGTTCTCGAAAATCATGCCGCCTCCTTTTCTGGCGATAGAGCGTGGGGGTGCGTCGTATTTTGCTTACGCTGATGAAGGGTGATGAGGGAGTCGAGGTTTCTTAGCAAGA
>NZ_JAQEVQ010000029.1:0-3478 GCF_027694595.1 Pauljensenia sp. OF14-1SRA
GAGGATTGCCGCAATTCCTACGAAATCCATTTCCTTCACCTCCTTCCACACCCCCATTACACATGCCTATATATGTATGTATCAAGTGTAGTCCACTTACTTATCCAGCTTTTCCACCATCACGAGCCAACGAGGCCAACAACAATGAAGCCAAAACATCACCTAGATCGCAAAGATATTTCTAGAACTTGAAAGCCTCCCCCGGCTTCCGCGTATTCTCGCGATCACGCTCAATCATTACATGCTGATACCGCGCGACCACCTCAGGGCTTCTATGTCGACCTCGTGCCATTATTTCCGCTTGCGTCGCACTAGCCTGCGCATAGAGCGTCAAACCCGTGTGCCTGAGGTCATGGAACCTAAACCCAGCCATTCCAGGAACGCATTCGCGCGCCGTACGTCAATACGCATCGAACGTACTGAACACGATCGGAGAACGCTCCAGATGATTCAAAGTAAACAAGGGTGCATCCGGGTCATCCGGAACGTATAGGCTCAAATGCTCCTGCACCTGCTTCGCAAACGCGTCAGGGACGGCAACCGTTCCGCTACTCCCTGCTTTCGGCTTCGTATACTCAGAGCCTGCAACACCTTTACGATTCCACTGGCGTTGCACAGTCAACAACGCCTGGCCTTCTTTATCAAGGTCAATGAAATCTCGACGCTGAAGCCCTAGAACCTCACCCTTACGTAAAGCACATATTGATGCGAGATACACGGTGAGGCGCATACGCTCAGACATACATTCCGCGGCCTGCTTCACCTCCTCAGGCGTTGCGAGATGACTCGAATCAATCGGCTCATAATTTCGAGCTCGGGGTATCTTCACCGTGAATGGCACTTGATCGAGTCCGCCAATGCCTTCTAGTGCGCCGTATCGGAAAAGGCTTCGCATGACGCGCGCGATATTGTTTCGCGCTCCCGGCTTACCGACAGCTAATAATACGTTCACATCCTGCTGATTAATGCTCAGAATGTCCCTGAATCCTATTTGCGACGTGATGTGCTTTTCCAGAATATTCTGGTAGGTAACGATCGTTGAATGCGTCCTACCAATGGCTCGCAGATGATCGAGCCACATCTCCCCTAGACGCGCGACTGTAATAATTTCTTTCGCACGTTCGGCTTCCTCAGCTTCCTTCCGACGCTTACGACGTTCAACAGGTGTGACATACACCCCACGAATCATCTCTGACTTCGCAATCGCCATAGCGTTTTGGCGTCTTTCAGATTGGAATACGAGCCAATCAGATAGCGTTTGCCCTCAAACTGAAGCGAACGCGGTATCTTCCGCGGTATTCCTCGATTCCACGCGGTAAATGTGGCATTTCAACTTCATTGTTTGTGCCTGGTATCAATTTCAGTGGCTCGTGGTATCAGGCAGGCTTCATGCCAGAATGATACCAATTTCAAGCATCTAAACGGCTCTAAACGGCTCTAAACGGCTTTCGCTCTCACTCGCACCACCCCGCCACAAACGGCGTGATAGCAACGAAAAACCCCGACTCTCAACGAGAACCGGGGTTTATCAGAGCGGATGACGGGAATCGAACCCGCGTGATCTGCTTGGAAGGCAGAGGCTCTACCATTGAGCTACATCCGCAGACGCATCAAAGCGCGCATGGTCGATAGTAGCGGGTTTTCACTTCGATTGCGAAATTTAACCCTCTAGGCCTTATGATCTTCCATGTAGCACTTCGCTTCGGCGCCCTCAAACGCCGTCGCGCGTGTTTCGGGGTGTGGCGCAGCTTGGTAGCGCGCCTGCTTTGGGAGCAGGATGTCGCAGGTTCAAATCCTGTCACCCCGACAGCCAAAAAGAGGCCGTGACCCGCATAAAGGTCACGGCCTCTTTCACTTCAACGCTCATGAAGCAACGTATTTCAGAACGTTGCCGTATCGATCACATAGCGGTAGCGCACCTTGGAGTCAACAACGTTGTTGTAGGCCTCGGTTATGTCTTCGCCACTGATGATCTGGACCTGCGGGGCGATTCCATGCTCGCCACAGAAGTCCAACATTTCCTGCGTTTCGGAGATGCCACCAATGTTGGAACCAGCAACAATTCGGTTACCGCCAATGACTGCACGCCACGGCAGAGTCAGCGGTGTCTCGGGCAGGCCGACATTCACGAAGGAACCGAGCGGACGCAGTGTTGCAATCAGCCCCGCGTAATCAAGGTTCGCGGCGCTGACGGTGCAGATAATCAGGTCAAAGCTGGAAGCAAGCGACGCTACTGTCCCTTCTTCACTGGTGGCGTAGAAGTGCGTTGCGCCGAAGTGACGCGCATCTTCTTCCTTCGAACGACCATGCGAGATCACGGAAACCTCGGCGCCCATGGCTGCCGCAATCTGGACCGCCATGTGACCCAGTCCACCCATGCCCACGATTGCGACCTTCTTGCCGGGGCCAGCCCCGAAGCGCTTCAGTGGCGAATACGTCGTAATACCCGCGCACAGCAATGGAGCCGCTGCTTCAAACGGGATCTCATCCGGGATGCGGCACGCAAAGTTTTCCGACACCGTGAAGCCCTGGGAGTAACCGCCGGCAGTCGGATTTCCATCGGCATCCAAACCATAGGTCCAGAGTGTTCCGGGAAGGCCGGCCTCGTCCCCCGTACAGAACTGTTCGTAGCCCGAGGTGCACATTTCGCACGTGCCACACGAGTTGGTCATGCAACCGACACCGACCTTGTCACCGACCTTGTACTTCGTGACGCCTTCGCCGACTTTGGTGACAATGCCGGCGATCTCGTGGCCGGGAACCAGCGGGTACTTCTTCGGACCCCACTCGCCCCTGGCGCTGTGAATGTCGGAGTGGCAGATGCCGGCGTACTTGACCTCGAAGTAGATTTCGCCGGGGCCGGGTTCACGCAGGTGAATGGTGGTTTTGTAGAAAACGCTGGCGGTGTCGTCGCACGCGTAGGCGAGAACGTTGGGCATGATGCCTCCAAAGAATGTGGGGTGGGTTCGCCGACTATCAGCGTCATTTCATTATCCGCGTTGGGTGCAATTCGCGCACGCCGACGACGGTGATGAAGTCGCTGATGGCATGAGCACGGTGGACGTAGGTGGATTCAGCTGCCATGAGTGGATCATTCTACGATGTACGAGGCCGCGCCCCTGATGAGGGCTCAACGCCTATCTGGCGCGAATATTACGAAGCATTTCCGCTAACTGCTCTGGAGAGCCTCGTAGCTCGTCATCTTAGTAGCGACGAAGTGGCACCAACCGTAATCTGAAGGTCGCGGTGGCTGAACCCGACTCCCCTTCGTCTTCACACACAAAAGAGAAAAGATCATCAATCATCTCTCGCAATTCGCGGAGCGTGTGACCCTGCGTGCGATAGGTCTGCCCAGCGTACGCTAAACGAGCGATCCACCAGCCACGATCACGAGCGACCTCAACGGTCATCATTTCCCCTCCAGTTCCTCGTAGGGTTAAACGACAAAATGTGTGTGTGAATCTCTCGATTTATGGGC
>NZ_JAQEVQ010000003.1:0-105800 GCF_027694595.1 Pauljensenia sp. OF14-1SRA
TCTAATCCCGACACGCCAACAAAAACACACATTTTGTCGTTTAACCCTCCTCGTAGGAAAGGTTTCTAATGTAGTTCTAAGGCATTCGCAGAGCAACCACTAAGCCCACGTCAGCGCAGAAACTCCTCACGAAAAACAAAATCCCGGAACCGCAAGGTTCCAGGATTCATCCGGGTGGCTGACGGGACTCGAACCCGCGACGTCCTGGACCACAACCAGGTGCTCTACCAACTGAACTACAGCCACCATTGAAGCGCTTAGCGCAACGGAGAAAACTCTAGCAAATAAGTCACCTTAAATGAAAATCGTACTGGGCACTGGCGCGTGTCATTCGCCACGTCACCCCAATCAACCGCAAAGTCACACTAGACATGGCGCCACCTCGCCCCCACAAGCGCAAAGCCACACCAAGCATGGCGCCACGTCGCCTCACAATGTGTGCCACGTAGCTCCAGACGCTAACGCCACGTGCCTCTCTCCTCCTCTTCGATGCCTGCCCCCACCCTGCGCACCCAAAGAAAACGCCTCGAAGACCGTCCAAGCCTTCGGGGCGTCCTCACTCAAGCGAGATGCTCACCAGTGCGCACGCACCGAGATTGCGTCAGCAAAGTTTCCGAGTGCTTCCGGCGTTGCGCCCAGGTACAGGTCAGCGTCGACCAAGGACACTTCCATGACTAGGAACGAGCCCTTACCGTCCGGCACCAGGTCCACGCGGTTGAACAGGAACTGTTCGTCGCGTCCGATGCGTTCCTTCACGTATGCGTGCAGGTTACGACGGATTTCTTGGCCCCACTGCCATGCGACAGAGTCGGCTGCTTGAGCGGTGACGACTGCTTCGTGCATGCTCGGGTCGGTGACAGATGCGGGGTGCAGCTGCGCGCGCTTCACAACAGCGTGCGAGACCAGGCCGTTGAAGAACACCAGCGAGATCTCACCGTTGGTGTCGATTTCTTCGAGGTAGCGCTGAACCATGACCGCACGTCCCTCGCCCAGCAACTGCTGGACCTGCGCGATGGCGGCTTGACGCTGCGGGGTAGAAAGAGTGGTGTATCGGCCAATATCACGCACGCCGGACGAAACGGCGGGCTTGACAATGAACTCACCAGAGGCCGGGAATCGTGTGTGGATCTGGTGCTTCGACAGGTTCTGCTCAGGTTCCAGCCAAGTGGTGGGAATGGTGGGCAGACCGCGCTTCGCCAGCGAACGCAGGTAGGTCTTGTGCGTGTTCCATTCGAGAATGTCGGGATGGTTCAGGATTCGCGGAACCTTCTTGGTCCATTCGAGGAAGGTGTCGCGTTGCAGCGGGTAGTCGCTAACCGAGCGAACGATGACCATTCCGGCTTCGTTCCAGTCCACATCCGGGTCGTTCCAGACTTTAATTTGGGGATCGCATCCGCGTTCCGCGAGCGCATCCTCCAGCCCTTCCTCACCGTGGTAGAGGTTCGGCATTGCTGATGATGTCACCAGTGTGACTTTGGGCTTCGTCGTCATAGTTTCAAAGATACCGAATCGGCGCGCGCTTGTGGGAGTTAAGTCCTGAGAGCCGGCGCACGCCACAGTGGTTGTTTGTTCGCTCATCGACGAGGCCGCCTCCACGTGGAAACCGTTTGGCTACTACAGGGGCGGGGCACACCGCCTAAGATCAGGCAGGGGCGTACTCAAATTTGGGTACGCCCCTTCCCGTTGTCATTATCGGCTCGGCACTTATCGCAATCCGAGTTCCCGATCGAGCGCTTCTTCAAGAAGCGTGTCGATCAAGCTGGTGTAGTCGAGTCCTCCCTTTGCCCACATTTGCGGGAACATGGAGATCGGCGTGAATCCGGGCATGGTATTCACTTCGTTGATGATGACGGACCCGGTTTCTTCATTGTGGAAGAAGTCGACGCGTGCCAGACCTTCGCATTCCAAAGCGTCGAACGCGCGGGCAGCCGTGTCGCGGATCTTCTTTTCAAATTCGGGCGCCACGTTTGCCGGGCACACTAGGCCGATGGCTTCGGTGTCGACGTATTTGAGTTCGTAGTCGTAAAACTCGCCTTCGGGGACCTCGATTTCGCCGAGGGGTGCGGTGCGCGGGTGTCCCGTGGCGGATCCGAGGACACCGCATTCGATTTCACGTCCGACGATTCCGGCTTCGACGATGACGCGCGGGTCAGCGTTTTGCGCTTCCTTGATGGCGACTGCAAGCTCGCCCGCGGAATCGACTTTGGTGATACCGATGGAGGAGCCTGCGCGACAGGGCTTTACGAACACGGGGTATCCGAGTGCGCTCACGCGGTCGGCGCATGCCTTGGGGTCTTCTGCCCATTGAAGAGCGGTGATGAGTTCCCACTGCCCCACATCGATTCCGGCTGCGGCAAGCACGGTCTTCGTCAGGTGCTTGTCCATAGAGATTGCGCTGGAGGTGACGCCACATCCGACGTAGCGGACGTTCGCCATCTCGAAGAGGCCCTGGATAGTGCCGTCTTCGCCGTAGGGTCCGTGCAACAGAGGCAGGACAACGTCAACGTGTCCGAGGTCATCAACGCCGGTAACGTGGGAGTCTAAAGCCGAGGGATCGCCTTCGTAGGTAACGTCAAGTAGCGACCCAGAACCGGGAGCAAGAACAACGCGTGAGGCACCGGCCGTCACGCTCTGGCCGTGTCCGTCTTTGAATTCCAAGGCCGAAGGGTTATCGGCTACGCGCACCCATTCCCCATCGTGAGTAATACCGACGGGCAGCACATCCCACTTCTCGCGATCAATCGCACGTAGAATTCCGGCCGCTGTTGCGCACGAAACCTCGTGCTCACCTGAGCGTCCACCAAAAACGATGAGAACGCGACGCTTTCCAGTTTCAGTCATGCGTTAAGAGTATCGCCACCGCGCGCCCGTTCGACTACGCGGTGGCGGTGTGCCCGTTTCCTCGCATTGCCGAGGCCGCGCTCGACATATTTTCACGCTGCGCGTGAACGCCACCCGAACAAGGGCGCGCATAGGAACCTCAGAGTAGCGAGATCTCCCAGCCGTCCATCTTCTGCGGGCGCGAGAGGAGCATCTGCCCCATCTGTTCGATCGTGGCGTCACCGCTGACAACGGCCAGAACGGCCGCGCTGATCGGCATATCGATGCCCAGCGAATCAGCGATGGCAAGGATCGGCTCAGCAGAACGCACGCCTTCAACAACGCCAGGTGACAACGCGAGGGCCTCGTCCAAGCTCAAGCCCGTACCCATGCGATGGCCCAACGAGAAGTTTCGTGACAGGCGCGACGAACAGGTTGCCATCAGATCACCAATACCGGTGAGTCCAGCAAAGGTCGCGGGGTCTCCTCCAAGGGCTTGACCCAGGCGAGTCATCTCAGCAAGACCTCGTGTCATGAGAGTCGCGCGGGTATTGAGCCCAAGCCCCATCCCCTCTGCAGCGCCGATAGCCACGGCAATGACGTTCTTCGTCGCGCCCGCGATTTCACAGCCAATAACGTCCGTCGAGACATACGGCCTAAAGTACGAGGTGTGACACGCCTTCGCAATATCGATAGCCAAGTGCCGGTTCGTTGAGGCAACGACTGTGGCCGTCGGCTGATGCTCGGCAATTTCGCGCGACAGGTTCGGCCCGGAAATGACAGCAATACGATCTTGGCCTAGTCCTGAGGCTTGTTCGATGATCTGGTCGACGCGCAGATGACTGACAAGCTCCAAGCCCTTCGCAAGAGACACGATCGCAACATCATCACTCAAGCATGGGCGCGCAGCCTCCAGAGTCGAACGCACACCGGCAACCGGCACAGCGATAACGATCAGTTGAGCGCCGGTCACAACCTCTTCGATAGACGTCGACGCACGGATCTGATCCGACAGTTCAATACCGGGAAGATAGGTCGCGTTCTCACCCGAATTGATGAAGTCAACCGTGGCAGCTTTACGACCCCACATTGTCACTTTGAGCCCAGCATCCGCAAGAATCTGAGCAAAAGTAGTACCCCAAGCGCCGGTACCTAAAACCGCTGCGCGCGTAAACACACGTTCCTTACTCATATGTGAGACCCTACTAGCACCTCAACAATTATGGCGGTGAAGATTCAATGATGTCTCGTAAGCGTGTGATTGGCGTTGCCACGCTGGCATCCTGCGGTGTGATCTTGGGCGCATGCGCACCTCAAGCCGACGACACTATGAGTGATGGATCGACACCACAACCGATACCCTCACAATCTGGCCAGTCAGGCCAGTCGGGTGATGCCACCCCAGAATCTGGCCCCGACGAACAAGAACAGGGCCCGCAGCCAATTAACGGCGACGCTTGGGTCAACGAGTTGGAACACGCCCCATCTAAACCCGGAAAAACCCCCGCAATCTTCCACGATATGCGTGTTGGCGAACACGACACTTTCTATCGCGTTGTCGTTGAATTTACCGGCGAGGCCACCCTGGGCTATTACCAATCGTGGGCCGACAAGCCGATCGAACAGGGACGCGGACAGGAATTGGACGTGGAAGGCGTCGCCTATCTTGATTTCGTCCTGACCGGAACATCAATGCCGATCATGGACGGGCAACTCGAGCAGTATTATCAGGGGCCACGAAACCTGCAAGTTGGTCCCCTGGACGTACGCGAAGACGGAACCTTTGAAGATTCGACCCACATCGTGATCGGTATGGATCACGCTAGGGATTTCCAGCTCGGCTTCCTGACAAATCCGCTTCGAGCAGTAATCGACATCCAGAAATAGCAAGCAGAGCTAATCCAGTAAAAGCAAGCAGAGCGAGAGCCTCGGGAGAGCCTGTCTCCCCCAGCCTATTTGCCTGCCTTCTTCGCCTTCTTCTCTTCGAGCTTCTTACCTTCTTTTTCCCACCACGGGCCGGCCTTTGTCTTCGCCTGCCACATACGAGTCGGAGGTTCAAGACCGCGCAGTTGTGCCACTCCCTTGGTCAGTGCAGTGTGCATGCGCGAAGTCGCTTCTTTGACTGCCTCGTGATTATCTGATCCCTGTTCGCTCATCAGATCCGACAGGTCAACGGGAGGCATGATCTGGTAGCGAATCTTGCGCCCAGGGCGAAAATCAATCTTCGACGAGTACGGGCCCTTGACGAATTGAGCCCCCCACTGGGCAATCGGAATCACCGGCACACCGGTGTCCAACGCCAGGCGCGCAGCACCCGTCTTGAACGACATCGGCCATTGATCGGGGTCTTGAGTGAATGTGCCTTCCGGCCAGATAGCGACAATATCGCCGTCTTTCAGAGCCTTTGTGGCAGCTTCCAAAGACTGAGCGGGATTCACTTCGCGGTCAACGGGGATCAGCCCCATGCCCGCAAAAATCTTTCCCATCACCGGCACAGAGAACATCGACTTCTTCGCCAGAAAACGGATCTTCGTCTTGCGCTTCATGTAGAACCAGCAGAGGCTCAGCGGATCAACGGCTGACAAATGGTTCACAACCAGCAAATACGGGCCGTTTTCCGGGATGTTTTCGGTCCCCTGCGCATCAATCTTCACCCACGGTGTCATGATCGGACGCAGGACGTTCTGGGCGAAGCGATAGAAGCCAGTGATCTTCGTGCTCATGGATTGAAGTCTAACGTTAGAACAGGCACTCACCGCGGAATGTCAGGGTGTTGTCCATCTGCACCTTTGCGTCTCAGGTCGGCGAATGCGGCCAGGAGATCCGCCACGCCTTACACCGACTACGTTCCTCAGACCAGAACGTCAACGATGTGCGGCGCCGAAGTCACGGTGAAGGGAATCTCGGCCACCTTATCGCCGTCCGCCATGGCAACCATGCCAACGGGCTGGGTAATTTCAATCGACGAGGCCGGCTCCACATGAATGACCTCATGCCCCTGCGAGCGGCCGCCCACAACCTTCGCCACAATCGGAAGAGCCTTCAACAACGGGATATCTTCAACGTGGCACAGTTCCATGATCCCGTCCGTCATATCGGACTGAGGCACGAGGCGAATGCCACCACCGAATCGTCCAGAGTTAGAAACGGACGTGATCCACCCAGTAAGCTCGCGTTCTTGCCCATCAATCTTCAGCGTAATGGTGGAAGGACGATGGGTTGCGAGAGCAGCGAACGCTCCATAGCCGTATGCGATAGGACCGGACGTAAACATTGACTCGTTCGCCAAAAGATTCGCAGTCGCATCCAAGCCCAAAGAGACCAGGCCTAAAACCAGGGAATGAACGGTTCCGTCTGGGGTGGTCACCCACATTCCGTCCATCGGGCGGATTCGCGAAGCAAATTGCTCGTCGCTTTCTTCATTTACAAAACCCAGTTCTGCCAACTGTTTCGCGCGAGCTGACGCATCGGGGCTGATCCCAAGAGCTCGACAAAGATCATTGCCGCGTCCGCCAGGAATCGGCGCGAACAACGTGCCAGCTTCGTGGGCGCCTCGTGCGATCGCCGAAATGAAACCGTCACCACCCAGGGCACCGATCACATCCTCGGTTGTTGCAGACGCAATCTGACAAGGGTCATCCGACGCTCTGGTGACGCTGACTCGGACCGCCCAACCACCGCCACGTAAAATGCGGACAACTTCGGGGCCGACGTTCACTGAACGACCACCGGCTGACATAGAAGAAATCAGCAGATGGATTGTTCGCCTCTTCGCCGTAGTGTGCGCAGTCATTGATTCGCTTACTTCACGTAGTCGACGCGAGCATCCAGCTGGTGCAGCTTCTTCGTAAAGTGCTCATAGCCTCGAGCAATCACGTCAATGCCAGCAACCGTAGACGTTCCCTGAGCGGCAAGCGCAGCAATCAGATGCGAGAAGCCACCGCGCAGATCAGGAACCTCGATGTCCGCACTATGCAGCGGAGTGGGGCCGGAAATAACAGCGGAGTGGAAGAAGTTACGCTGGCCGAAACGGCACGGTGTTCCGCCTAAGCACTCGCGGTAGACCTGAATATTTGCGCCCATCTTGCGCAGGGCCTTCGTGAACCCAAATCGGTTCTCATAGACGGTTTCGTGAACGATGGACAGGCCTTCAGCCTGAGTCAAAGCAACGACAAGAGGCTGTTGCCAGTCGGTCATAAAGCCCGGGTGTACGGCCGTTTCAAGGGCAATCGACTTCAGTTCACCACCGGGATGATAGAAGCGGATGCCGTCAGAGTCGATATTGAACGCTCCACCAACCTTGCGGAAGGTGTTAAGGAAGGTCGTCATGTCGGGCTGGTGTGCGCCACGGACATAAATATCACCGCGGGTTGCCAGCGCAGCAGCGCCCCATGATGCAGCCTCAATACGGTCAGGAAGCGCGGTATGGCGGTAGCCCTTCAGCGTGGGCACGCCTTCGATGCGGATCGTGCGGTCCGTATCGACCGAGATGATGGCACCCATCTTCTGCAGGACGTTAATGAGATCCATGATCTCAGGCTCGATCGCCGCCCCCTTCAAGGTGGTAATACCTTCAGCACGAACAGCGGTCAAAAGGGTCTGCTCGGTGGCACCGACTGAAGGGAATGGAAGCTCAATAACCGCACCGTGCAAGCCCTCTGCTGGCTTTGTGATGTGGACGCCATCAACACGCTTATCGACGTTCGCGCCAAACTTGCGCAAGCCTTCAAGGTGGAAGTCAATGGGGCGACCACCGATGTTGCACCCACCCAGTTCCGGGATGAAGGCTTCACCAAGCTGGTGCAACAACGGACCGCAGAACAGAATCGGGATGCGCGAAGCCCCGCCGAGGGAATCGATGTCAGAGCGCGACGCAACCTGAACGTTCGTCGGGTCCAGCGTCATCACACCGGTTGTTTGGTCGAAATCAACGGTCACGCCGTGAAGGCGCAACAGGTCAGACACAACATCAACGTCGCGAATCAACGGCACGTTCGACAGCTGTGATGAAGAATCCCCAAGAAGCGACGCAACCATCGCTTTGGGAACGAAGTTCTTGGCACCACGAACAGTGATTTCACCGGTTAGCGGGTGACCGCCTTCAACGCGAAGCACGGAGGGCATGAATCAGGCTCCTCAAAAAGATGAATAGTCTGTCTCAACTTTAAAGCACGACGTGCCGTGAGGGTCTGCAAAGGAGAGTCACATCTCCCACAGATTCACTCACGGCACGACAAACAGCAGATGAAACCTAGTTTCGAATTATTTAGTGATCCGAACTAGTTCAGCGAACGGACGGCATTCCCAGCCCAACAGGACGAGCAGGTTTGACCTCTTCCTTCGGAAGATACTTCGCGGGAAGCGTCTTCGGCTTGAAAGAAGGACGGTTGGCTTCGTAGGCGTCGATTGCGTCTTCGTCGCGGAGAGTCAAAGCAATATCGTCGAGACCCTCCATCAGGCACCAGCGCACGTAGTCATCAATCTGGAAGGACGCGGTGACCGGACCGGCGGTCACAGTCTTATTTTCAAGCGAGACAGTGACTTCGATGCCCGGCTCATTTTCGAGGACCTTCCACAGGGACTCGCAGTCTTCTTGAGAGATCACGCCAGCCACAAGACCCTGCTTGCCCGCGTTGCCTCGGAAAATATCGGCAAATTTGGTGGACAGGATGACACGAAAACCGTAGTCCTTCAGCGCCCACACCGCGTGTTCACGCGACGAACCAGTACCGAAGTCGGGGCCGGCAATCAGGATGGAGCCAGAGCGGTACGCATCCTGGTTCAAAATAAACTCGGGATCGTTACGCCAAGCAGCGAAGAGAGCGTCTTCGAAGCCGGTGCGAGTAATGCGCTTCAAGTAGACGGCGGGAATGATCTGGTCGGTATCGACGTTCGAGCGACGAAGCGGAACACCAACACCGGTATGGGTCGTGAACTTCTCCATGAGTGTTATCTCCTTCTTCGTTTCTTACAGATCAGCAGGGCTGGACAGGGTGCCTCGAACCGCAGTTGCAGCGGCAACCAGCGGGGAAACCAGGTGGGTGCGACCACCTTTACCCTGGCGACCTTCGAAGTTACGGTTCGAGGTGGATGCTGAACGCTCCCCTTCTTTCAGCTTGTCAGGGTTCATTGCCAGGCACATCGAGCAACCGGCATTACGCCATTCGGCGCCGAAGTCGGTGAAGATCTTGTCCAGTCCTTCAGCTTCAGCCTGCAGGCGAACGCGAGCAGAGCCGGGCACGACCAGCATGCGCAGGCTGTCTGCCTTCTTACGGCCCTTGATGATGGCTGCCGCTGCACGCAGGTCCTCGATACGACCGTTCGTGCACGAGCCGAGGAAGACGGTATCGATCGGGATTTCACGCATCGGAGTGCCCGCCTCGAGTCCCATGTATTCAAGCGCACGCTGGGCTGCCATCTTACCGGTCTCATCGGTGAAGTCATCCGGATTCGGGACGGTGGCTGAGAGCGGGACGCCCTGACCGGGATTTGTGCCCCAGGTGACGAATGGTTCAATGTCGGCTGCTTCGAGGATGACCTCGTTATCGAAAACGGCATCATCGTCGGAACGCAGAGTCTTCCAGTATTCGACTGCGCGTTCCCACTCTTGCCCTTCGGGAGCGTGCGGACGTCCCTTGATGTATTCGAAGGTGGTTTCGTCGGGAGCAACCATGCCGGCGCGGGCGCCCGCTTCAATCGACATGTTGCAGATCGTCATGCGGCCTTCCATCGACAGCTCGCGGATTGCTTGGCCTCGATATTCCAGAACGTAGCCCTGGCCACCGCCGGTGCCGATCTTTGCGATGACAGCGAGGATGATGTCTTTCGCGGTCGACCCTGCAGGCAGGGAACCGTTGACGGTGATTGCCATGGTCTTGAACGGAGCCAGTGGCAGGGTCTGGGTTGCCAGAACGTGTTCGACCTGGCTGGTACCGATACCGAATGCGAGTGCACCGAACGCGCCGTGCGTCGAGGTGTGCGAGTCACCGCAGACAATCGTCATACCTGGCTGAGTGATGCCCAGCTGCGGGCCGACAACGTGAACGATGCCCTGGTCGGCATCACCCAGTGAGTGCAGACGAATACCGAACTCTTCAGCGTTCGAACGCAGAGTGTGAATCTGGGTACGGCTGGTCTCGTCAGCGATCGGCAGGTCGATATCGAGGGTCGGGGTGTTGTGATCCTCGGTGGCGATCGTCTGATCGGGACGACGAACCTTTCGCCCTGCCAAGCGCAGCCCTTCGAAAGCCTGGGGACTGGTCACTTCGTGAACAAGGTGGAGGTCAATGTAAAGAAGGTCAGGGGCGCCACCTTCGCCCTTTTTCACAATATGGTCTTGCCAGACCTTTTCGGCCATCGTGCCGGTCATGTTTCCTCCTTGCGTGCGTTCAAAATAGTCCTGAACAGCGCTTACTTACAGGCAAACGGTCACCGAGTGGCTTATTCGCTTGCTGTTTCCTTGTTCATCGTCTGCCGTTTCACTATGCGAAGAGTTGCAGTCTCATTGGTTGAGATGGCAAACTTTTAAATATGGAGGATTCAACGACTAGTGGAGTCGGAGTTCTTGACAAGGCAGCACTCGTTCTCGGCGCACTTGAAGCCGGACCTGCTACCTTGGCTCAACTCGTCTCCGCGACAGGTTTGGCCCGACCCACCGCGCACCGTCTGGCGGTTGCCCTTGAGTACCACCGCATGGTTGCTCGCGACATGCAGGGACGTTTTGTTCTCGGTCCCCGCCTCCAAGAACTCGCTTCGTCTGCAGGCGAAGACCGTCTACTTGCGGCGTCTATGCCCGTCCTGAAGGCTCTTCGTGATCACACGAAGGAATCCTCACAGATCTTCCGTCGCCAAGGCGACTACCGTGTCTGCGTTGCCGCATCCGAACGTGAGATGGGTCTGCGCGACTCCATCCCGGTTGGCGCAACTCTGTCGATGTCCGCCGGTAGCGCAGCACAGGTTCTGCTTGCATGGGAAGAACCCGACCGCCTGCACCGTGGTCTTTACGGAGCCTCCTTCAACGCGACGATGCTCTCTCAGGTTCGTCGTCGCGGGTGGGCACAGTCTGTCGGCGAACGCGAGCCGGGAGTCGCGTCAGTTTCCGCTCCGGTACGAGGCCCCTCGGGTCGAGTCCTCGCTGCCCTGTCGATTTCCGGTCCGATTGAACGCATGGGTCGCCAGCCCGGTCGTCAGCACGGCCCCTCCGTCGTCGCAGCGGCAAACCGCCTGTCTGACTTCCTGCGTAGTGTCGAAGACGGCGACCTCTGAGCTCCTCTTCCGTCTTTAACCTCCAACGCATAAAAGTGTGAGCCCCAAGAAAACTCTTGGGGCTCACACTTTTGACTATCGAGTCGTCAGCAGTCCATTGTCGTGTTCAGACGCAGGACACCGTAGGTCCAACCGTGTCGGTGGTAGACGACGCACGGTTGCTTCGTTTCCTTGTCAATGAACAGGAAGAACGGGTGGCCAACCATTTCCATCTGGTTGAGTGCTTCATCAACCGTCATCGGTTCGGCTTCGTGAACCTTTTGACGAACCAGGATCGGAGTATCGCCAAGCTGCTCTTCGCGCGCTTCACCAACCTTGAGGTCTTCCGCAGAGCGAAGCTTGAGCGGAGCGGCCTCTTCGATGGTTTCTTCAACCGGTGCGGGTTCTTCGAGGAACTCGACCTCGTCCATCTCGTGAGAGTAGCGACGACGATGATCCTTGGCGCGGTCACGCAAGCGACGGAGACGTTCGAAGAGTTTACCGGCCGCAATATCTACAGCTGCGTAGCGGTCGCCGGATTCTGCTTCTGCTCGAATGATTGGGCCCTTGCCGTAGACCGTGAGCTCAATTCGCTCGGCGGTATCTGCTTGGCGAGGATTACGTTCGTGTGTCAGTTCCACGTCGACGCGCTGAGCGCGCGGGTAGAACAGGGTAATCTTCGAGACTTTCTCTTCGACGTACTCACGGAAGTTCGGGTGGATTTCCGCATTGCGTGCGACGACAGTGATGTCCATTTTTCCTCCATGGGAAGTTGGCGAGCTTCGTTGCTCGCGGGGTTGAATGTCCGATTGCCTCATCGCATCGGACGGTGGTCGTAGCTATCACCCCCAGTCGCTGGGCAAAGACGCCATTCTTCGGGTCATCTTTGCTCTATCGGTTATGTGCCCATCATACCTCTTTTACGTGACCTGCGTCATAGAAAGGTTAAACTCGGGCACACACGCCGACCGCATCAACCCGTCCAACAGCGCGTGCCACCTCACGACATGTTGCTCCTGTTGTCAACACATCATCAACAATCACTACCGCCACATTGGCGGGAATATGAAGCCGCCGGCGCATGGATCCAGCTCGATCGAGACGGCGGCCTCGTCTCCCACGACCCGATTGAGAGCGCACGCCAAACCGCAAACGAACAGCACCAACCACCCGCGCTGGTCGTCCACTGACCTGCGCAAGCCCCAACGCAACACCCCGGGCAAAAGCGCCGGTCACATTCTTACCGTGAAGCACTCGTTTCCAGCTCGACGGCGCAGGAATCACCCACCAAGGGTCTTCGCCTGGAAGCGCAGTGGCAAGACGACGCCCCACACTTGCGCCCGCGTCATATAAGAAGTCGTCGCCACGAAAGGTCGGCGAATGTTTAGAGGCGATGATGATGTTCCTCAACTCGCCGTCATACCTTCCGATAAACGCCATCGGCACGGTGGCACCACTTCCGTCATTGTCACAGGGTGCGCGCGGCATTCCCGTTTCGCTCTCCCCTAAAGTCACGAGGCCGATCCGCTCTAATCGAGCGGATCGAAGCGCGATACTACGACAACGCGAACACACGACGTGATCCCAGATCATACAACCCGCACATTGAGTAGGCATCAGTATTGACAGCAGGGACACAATCGCGATGCGTAAACGCTGAAGTAACTCCATTTCTCCATCGTGTGCCTCTGGTTCAAGGAGGGCGAACGGGGAATCTGCATTCTGTGGATAACCCGCCTCAATTTGCTACGGTTTTTAACAATTCTTCACTTTGACGTGGAAACGAAACTGAAAATGAATCAGATGTGCACTCTAGCCGGGGAATCGCACATCGGCGAAAGCTGCGGGCATAGCCTGCCATAAAGCACCCGTTCGACACGTGACGCTACCCGAACGGGCCTTCACACACACATTCGTCGTCGTCTGACCAGCACTGACCGCTAAGGGCTGATCTGGAACCTCGGACTGGGAAACAAAGCCACCAATCGCAACTTCATCGAGTTCCATGTCGCCACTATCAGCCGATGATTCAGCCGAACGAACAACCACATAGGACGACGAACCAGCCCACGAAAGATCAGCAATCTGCCCGTGAATACCGAGAATCGCCTGACCGTCTTCAAGGCCTAGCGGCACACCGCTACTATCTCGCGCAACCGCGAACATCCAAGCGGTCGCGTTCGACGGAGTTCCAGACAAAACAAGAGCTCGCGCGCCATCGGGGGAAATGGCAACGCGGAACACGCTCACAACACCTGTTTCATTCATGGGAACACTTCCAACCTGGCCGTCGGGAGTCGTTGCAATGATCGGTCCGCTTGTTGAAGCGGGCGACCAGACCCAGCCGAAGCGGTCAATCGAGGGAGCCCCAGTCTCGTTCCCCGACCCCACGTCCACCGACGAATGCGCGCCTTGAGCACCCGAGGCGGACACGACCAGTGAATTCCCTTCGCGCCATGCCACAACATCGCGGTTAATCGGCGACACCGCCGGATACGACGCGGAAGACGCGGGAGAAATCGGCAAGTCGAACGGTGTCAGAGTGGAGCCCGCCAGCGATCCAATGCGACCTGCCTGCAAAGCAATTCGCGTATCCAACGAATAGGTAGGCAACGATGGAGTCTCGACCCCTTCAAGAGAAACCCCGGAAAGACTCAGATCCACTGCGGAAATCTGCGAATCCTGAAGGAGGGTTTCCGTCACTTCCCACGCAAGAAGCTGACGCGGGGTTCCCTCGCCAACCGTGGGGGCGCTCAAATCCACTTTCGCGATCTGATCACTGATTTCAACACCCTGAGCCGGGAACGTCGTTCCACCGGGAATCGCATTCGTGACCGCTGCTTCGATCGTTTGGCTCGGCCCGGCGATCAGACCTGAGAGCAGATGCGAAGCAAGGCGACGCGAAGGATACCAACGAGGATCAGCAACCAAGGCGTCTCCGGTCGTCGCTGGGAAATAGAGGTTCGCTTGTTCATAGGCAGCACTGAACGCCGTTTGAGAAACGATGAACGCATCTTCGGGGGAATCGATGCGCCACTGTCCGCCCTCTTGGACCAGGTTGAACGTCGATGAGATCATGGAGTCTTCGCTCCGCGTCATCACGCCTTCACTGTTCACTGACGCGACAGCAGGAACAGTCACTGTTGCTGTTAACGTCCCCGATCCCTCATCACCTTTAATTGAAATCGACGGCGACGAAGCAGTGTCATAGACCAGAGCCTCATCATCTGGCGCCCACGTCTGCTGGGAAGCAGTCGTTAAAAACAGGCGTGCAGTCGCAAAATCATCATTCGTTCCCGCAGCGCTTGCAAGAAGAAAGTCAGAAATCAACGTCTGCGGATCAGAATTTTTCAAAGGCCCATCAGCAGCAAATTCAACGGGATCAACGTCAGGAACAGACACCTCAAAGGGCGCTGGATCCGATGCCAGAGGCAAAGCAATACAGCCGGCAAGGCCAACCATCAGGATTCCGGACAATAATCCGGACACACATCGTCGCTTGAAGGCAAACCTCATCATGTGGCTTCCTCCCACAATTCAAGAGGAGTCGACACTACGGTCCCCCCCGCCGCCTTCGGCAGGGTCATCACGAACGAGGCTCCTTCGCCAATCTTTCCTGTCGCAACCAAAGTGCCACCGTGAAGTGCCACGTCCTCAGCAGAAATGGACAGACCCAACCCGGTACCACCCGTTGTGCGTTTACGCGAAGAATCCGCGCGGAAGAAGCGGTCAAAAACGTGGGAGGCTGTTTCCTCACTCATACCGGCGCCATGGTCGCGCACTCTGACAGCAACGTCTGTTTGACTCTGAGCGACCGTAATATCAACCGGAGTTCCTTCAGCGAATTCAAGAGCGTTCACGAGAAGATTGCGTAGCACGCGCTCGATACGACGCACATCAATCGGAGCCGCACACCGTTCTTCGCCCGCGTGAAGTGCGACGGGCACACCCAGCCGATATGCCAGCTCAGTATTAGCTTCAATAACCCTGGCGACAACCGTCTTCAAGTCCGTCATTTCAGCTTCAAGATCGGCTGAGCGAGCATCGTAGCGTGAGATCTCAAGCAGATCGGTGAATAGTGAATCCATTCGATCTGTCTGATCGTGGAGAAGTTCAGCTGATCGTTTTGCCAGAGAGGGCAGGGCATCCCGGTTATCCCAGATGACTGAATCCGCCATCTTGATTGTCGTCAAAGGCGTTCGAAGTTCATGGGATACATCAGAAACGAAGCGTTGCTGAAGCTGTGAGAGCTCGTCGTATTCTTCAATCTTTAATTGCAAGGATTCAGCCATCAGGTTGAAGGCCCCCGACAGCTGAGCCATTTCGTCACTGCCCTTCACGTCAAGACGAACGTCCAGATCACCGGCAGCAAGTTTCTTCGCCGCATCTGCCGTTTTACGAACGGGACGGAGCAACTGGAATAACATCCAAAACGCGCCAACTGGCAGAGCAATCATCAAGGGAATGGCGGCGATCAAAAGGACACGCATCACCATATTCACTTGGCGCTGATCGGAGGCAAGGGAATAGACGATGTACAGTTCATGCGTTCCTGCTCGAGGAAGACGCACCGTCGTTCCGACAAGAATTCCCGGATCCACGTCATCGCCGTCGGCTGGGATGGCAACAGACTTCCACTGAGCCTGTCCCTCGTTTCGCACGGCATCGCGCATTTCGATGTCGATCAACGCATCAACATCCGCGTCGACGATCTGGTTGATACGGAACGTCGATGTCGAGGTCTGAGAACGCAAGAGAACAACAGAAACAGCACCTGCACCACCGGCAGATGCCCGAATGCTCTGAACAACCTGACGGGCAGCTTCCTGAACCTGATCGGGAGTTGAAGCCGTCGACTGGTCGAAAACAACCTGGGCACTGGTAAAACGCAGGGCTGCGTCTTCGAGAATCTGAGTTCGACGCGACTCAAATGCGGTATCTTTCAGCTCAGCAGACACGAGCAGTCCGAAAACAGTAATCACTCCGAGGGCTGCAACCGTGATCGCTAAAGCCGAACGAAGTGATAGCGAGGCGCGGACCGCGCGAGCAGGCCCAGAGCGATAGACGGCTGTGTAGACGCGCGAGTTCGTCCACTTACGCACACGTGAGCGAAGGCTCTGAACCCACTTCTTCAGTCGAAAATACTTTTGGCCAGGCGTGTCAGGCGAGCTGGCGACATCGCTAGTTGAAGCCACCGCGTCGTCTTGAACGAGCTCCGAGTCAGTGTCGCTTGCCACGCCACGGTCAGGCGCCTGCGCCGGCACGGTATCCGACTCCCCTCACCGTGATAACAACTTCAGGCTTTTCCGGATCGCGTTCGATCTTCGAACGCAGACGCTGGATATGAACATTCACAAGACGCGTGTCCGCTGCATGGCGGTAACCCCACACCTGCTCAAGAAGTTCTTCTCGACTAAACACCTTCCACGGAGCTCGCGCCAGCGCGACAAGAAGATCAAATTCAAGCGGGGTCAGCGAAACTACTTCGCCCCCACGCGTGACTTCGTGCCCAGGAACATCAATGTCAACATCATTAATCGACAGCTTTTCGTCGCCTGAGTCGTCATGCCCACGCAAACGTGCACGAATTCGAGCAACAAGCTCCTTCGGCTTAAACGGCTTTGCCACATAGTCGTCCGCACCTGCCTCAAGGCCGGCCACAACATCTGACGTATCCGTGCGAGCGGTCAGCATGACAATCGGAACATCCGACTCCAGACGAATCTGTCGGCAGACTTCAATTCCGTCGATACCGGGCAACATGAGATCCAAGAGGATCAAATCAGGATTCGACGCGTGGAAAGCCGCGAGCGCTCCGCTTCCATCTGGGCAGGTGGCAATAGCAAATCCTTCGGCTTCTAATACGATGCCAATCATCTCTGCAAGGGCGACGTCATCGTCAACTACTAGGATTCGCGAAGTCATATCATGATCGTGTCACGATCAAATCGGTTTTTGTGACTCGACTCGCCAAATGGTTCAACGTTATCCCTTTTCACTACCCTTTTCCTTATCTTTTTATCGTCTCATGACATACTTTTTTCATCTTCATTGATTGAAGTGACCTCCAAGGAGCTGCCATGACTGATTCAAACGACTTCCGCCACCCCCAAGTGGGTTCATGGGGAGAACCGGATTCTCCGAGCGCTCCACAGTCCCAGTCACAGGACAATGCCACTGCCTTTGCCTCTCAGGATCCTTCGTCCACTCAAGGCTTCAATCAGCCTCCCATTCAGGCAATGAACTCCACGCCAGTGTCGCCCGCTTCTCCCTCCCCAGTTCAGCCCGGAATTGTCCCCCTGCGTCCACTGGGCGTGGGTGATCTGTTTTCTGGAACGTTCGAAGCTCTTTCAAAAAACCCGTTCGTCTTGTTCATTCTTCCTGGAATCGTCACGATTGTTGCTGGGATCATTACGCTCGTCACGATCTATTTCGCGTTACCGGATTTCACGTCGCTTGTTGATTTAGACGCTCCCATATCGACCGATGACCTGTCGACAATCGGGATGACGATGGCGCTCCGCACTATTCCCTTCGTTCTGATTCTGCTGGGTCTAGCTGGTTTGTTCCCAGCAATCGTGGTTCCAAACGGTACGGCTGACGCGATCATCGGTAAGAAGCTATCCGCGAAAGACGCCTTCAACCGCTTTAAGTCCAGACTGCTTGCCATGATCGGTTTAAGCATTGTCTGGGCATTCCTATTCGCCCTGATCGCCAGCGTTACGTTCGGCATATTCTCGCTGGTCGGCCTAGGCGTGGCAGACTATGTCACCTACCGTAGCCAAACTCAGACGATGCTGGTTTTCTTGCTCTTCGGCTCAGTCGGAGCGATCACGACATTCCTTGTGTGCGTGTTCTTCCAAGTTCGGTTCGCTTTTGCTCAAACGGTGTGCGCGGTAGAAAACCTCTCCCCGTTTAAAGCGTTGAAGCGCTCGTGGACGCTCACACAAGGCGTAGCGTTCAAGACTCTTGGACGCACCATCCTGATTGCAATGGTGATGGGCGCGGTCGGAGGTGTTTTCTCCGGAGTTCTCTCCACATTCACTGCGTTCACCATCAGTACCGAATTCAATTCGTTCACCATCAGTGCCGATCCACAGATGTATCTGACCGCAATTCCGTTAGCGGCAGTAGCATCCACAATCGTGCAGATGCTTGTCATGCCTCTTTCGCAGGTATACATCGCGTTGATGTACGTCGACGAACGTATCCGAAAAGAAAACTTCGCCTACACGTTGATGGAGCAGATTCGTCACTGAGCCTGCTGAGCGCGTCCGTTTAGTGTGAGTGCGGAGCGTCAGAATCAGAAATAACCGTGAACTGAGCCCTGCGTTTCGCATATGGAGACTGCGGGTCAAGAGGGCTTGAAGTATCAGGATCTTGGGACGTAAACGGACCTCGTTCGCGGGCCTCGTACGTTCGCGGTCTGGAACTACGCGATGGCGAATCCGTTGCCTGAGAGGCGGACGAACGCGGAGGAACTCCAGCTTGCGATGCTTCGGATGACGGGGCAGGCGTCTTGGCAGCCTGGCGAACCGCGTCCACAAGGGCAAGCAGATCGTCGCCCGAAGGCGGAACCGGATCAAAGTGGGTGACAAGTCGGATGAGCTGCCAGTCCTGAGGCGGATTAAAGCGGTTCGCGTGGTCTTCGCACATGTCATACGCATTGGGTTGCGCATACGTTGACAGTGGGCCGAGGACAGCCGTAGCGTCCGCATAGTCATAGGTCAACGTGGCAACTGCCGGACGCGAGCATCCTGGCTTAGAACAAAGACGAGCCGAAATCACCCCCATAGACTACGCCAGGATTACCCATTCGGGGCGTTGGCACTCTGACTAAGGCGAAGCACGTTAATGTTGTGGGGTGCGTAGTCGAATTCGTCATCCTCGTCGCGATCCTCATGGTCGTGGTGGCAGAGGTCCCGTCTTTTTCCCGGGAACACCCGCATGGCGAACCAGGCGCGAAGCCTTCGATGAAATGATCGGCGCGCACATCGTAGAGCTCACTCGACGCTGGCCCGAAGTGGCAACAATCGAATTCGCTACCGAGGATGTTCCTCCGTCAAATCCAGCTCCATGGGAATCTCACGCGGAAGTACTTGCGCGCATTTTCCACGCTGATCGCAGGCGAGGTCTTCGAGACAGAATTGTCATCTATCGGCTTCCGATCGTTCTTCGCGCTGGCGATCAGGACGTCGTGAAGATTACGCGTCAGATTCTGGTCGACAGGATCTCGCACATCTTGGCGATTCCGCCGGATGAATTAGACGAATACCTACATTGACCAGTTGAAGACACACTGCCAGCCGAACACGTTGTCAGCGCGTCGGCTAATATGCGTGCCTTACCTAGTTGAAAACACACTGCCAGCCGGGACGTCGTCAGGGCTAGGCAGGAATGTATTACCGGGACGTCGTCAGGGGCCGACGTGGACCCTAGCTTGTTGCGTTGCCAACCCTCCGGTGCCGACATTCCACGTTGCGTGCACAACACCATTCGGAGTTGTTGCGCTGACAACGATGGAGGCGTAAATCGGCTGATCAGACGTAACCTTGCCGTTATCTCTAGGAAGATCAACGACGGTGGTTGTGCCCGCAGGAACTTGGACTTCTTGACCAGCAACGCTGACCGTAGCGTCTGAGGATGCATCCGTGAGAGGATTCACCAATACCATCTGCGCAATCACGTCGCTCACACCGGAGTTACTTTCCAGAGACGTTGCCCGCAGAGGCGTGGCACTCAGTTCCTTTGTCACCAGATCACTCAGGGTTGCTAACCCTGGAACATCTGCCTTCGAGATAGCGTTCGCAGTGGCGATATTCGACAGGATCGTCCACGTCTGATCCGTCTGCGCCCACTTTCCGCCATCCCACGATTGTTCAAGGGCACTCACGACCGGCGCATTGGAAGTGACCATAATGCCACTGGCGGTTGATGCGATACCCGTCAGTGGAATATCCAAAACGGTTTGGGCATCAATTTCCAGTTCTGTTCCTTCGACAACCTTTGACCCGTCCTCGCCGATCAAGGTGACCTGAATCGACGCCGGGTCTTCCCCCGGGACACCGATGCGGAGAGTCGATGCTGTTTCACCACCAAGACCCGCGAACACTGCTTGTGTCGCAGGTTTCGTGGACGCACTCCATGTGGCGCCAGCGGGGATTTCGCCATCCAATCGGGAAGTTTGAGCCCACGCGGAGACGCCCGCCGAATCGGACTCAATATGCAGGGCGATTCTCTCTTCGTCGGGGTACCAGCCCGAGGGCACGACGGTGATCGTTTTCCCAGCGGGCACGGTGAGCGTGTGCGGAGCATCGTCCAGCAATCCGATCGGCCCGTAGCCGGTCACGGAAACGGTTGCTGGGGTTGCACTGGGGTTGGCCAGAGCAAGAACAACGTCATTACCCGCATACGTCGAGCCCACAAGAATCCATTGATCGCCGCTGGGAAGTGAGCAGCCCGTGGCTGACAATCCCAGTAGCTCTCCGCCACCTTGGCCAGTGATGACAACACCTGTAGGAACGCTGAGTTCTTCATTTGGCGCCCCTGAGGTAGTGATCGATCGGGCCAGTTCATCACCGTTTGTAGGGGCAAGAGTCGACCAGATGTGTCCTGTAGTCGTGGTGGCAGGAGTCGATGCGAATGGGTCAATGATTCCCGGTGGACATGCAAGAGTCACCGAGGACGGGGCAGCCGTGATGACGGGTGTTTCGATCGTCGTGGGTTCTTCACCGGACAGGAACGTTGTAGCGCTACCAGCACCCCCCAAGAGTGCAAGCGCACCAAGGGAAGCGAGCAGTGCGACCGGTTTGTTCATGCGTTCAGTCATGAGCGGCGCTTCCTCCACGGTATACCAGCCAAGAACGCGAATCCTAGAGCCACCAGTGATGCGATCATCCACGGGAGTTGCCACCAGCTTTGATGCCACACGTGAAGCTCTCCGTCGGTAACCCCACTAAATGCTTGCGCCCAGCCATTGGAGGCCAGCTGCGGGGTGAGCTCGGTTCCGTTCACTGTTGCTTTCCAGCCCGAATGCGCGCGTTCTGCCAGTTGCACTGTCACATTCGTTCCGGTGTTTTCAACCGTTCCACGCGCATCAAGCAAGCCGGAGTCGAGGCTGGCGACAGTGCCGTTCGCATTCAGTGTCACCCGAGCAGGGGTACGGCCCTGCGGGCGGATACGCCACAGGTATCCCGCATCGGTTTCGCCAACGCGTTCAATGTCGGGGGCAGATGCCAGTGCTTGCACGAACTGCTGGACTTGTACGCAGTCAGAGCGCACCAGAATCGAGTCGATTCCGTGTTCACCGATTGCCTGGACTGTAGAAGCGTCAGGGTAGGAAACGAGCGTGAGCACCAGCGTTTGAAGGTCTGCTGTTGCCGCGTCAGATGGCACACCCGCGGTGGCCTCGTGGTAGGCGATCGCGCGGGTAAGCGCTGTTGAGTCGGTGAATGACGGCCCGTTTGCGCGCCATACGTTGGCGTCAATGACGAAGAATGTTGCGTCTGCGTCCAGGACAAGGACGCGTCCTGCAGTTTCGGACATTTGCGCCTGCTTGGACACTGCCGCGATCGCATTCGGGTTGGCGACGACGTGGTCTGAAGTCAAGCGTTGAGTTTGCGTCAAGTCGCCGTCAGCGCCAAGCGCACGAATGTGAGTGAAAGCAGGAAGCGCCCCACCGGCGACGATTCCGATTGTGCCGATGAAAGCGACGAGTTTCAGCCAGAACGATGCTTTGGCGTCCCACGTCTTGGCGTGAGAGGACGAAAGTGCAATGGCAACAAGCATACCGACCGCGCCAAGCGAGAAGTAGGTGCCGGTCCAGATAGTTGTCGTGGTTGCTCCGCTCAGACCTGCATCGAGTCTGGAGGCGAAGGGTGTCGACGCAAGAATCAGTGCACTGGTGAACACGATCAGTGGGACGACGCGGTTGCGACGGTGCGCGCCAAGCGTCGACGTGGTCATGACTGCGAAGGAGCATGCCACTCCCCCGATGATTAAGAATGCCGAAGGCGCGACCCAGATGCTCATTTCAAGAATCGACGAGGCCGCGCTTCCCAATCCGAGCAGCGTGAACCACGAGGGCGCACTCGTGGAAGCAAAGGTTCCGCCCGAGGCATCCAGCAGGGCTCGCCAGCCTCCGGGACTGGTCAGGGCGAAAGCGTAGAGCGGAGTGACAAGGGCAACCGAAGGAAGAAGAGCGAGCAGAGCGCGAACCCATGGCAGGCGCCGGGTTGCGGTAGCCACAATCAGCGCGAAGAGCACTGCAAGAAGCACGAAAGGAAGCGCTGCTACAAGGAAGGCCGAAGTCAACGCAAAGCGCGCTAACGCACCGGTTCGTTCCGACCTGGGCAGTTCCACAACCCCTTGCGCTCCGGCAATTCGCAGAGGCTCTGGCGCAATGACAACGCGGAACCATTGGTCAACGGCAAGGGGAAGCAGGACGTGGAAGAGTGCCGGTCCGATACGCCCCTGCGAGGCGGCAAGGCTAAGGGACGGAAGGAATGCCCACGCGAGCGATCCCAGGGCACGCACTGCGATGGACTGAGTCAGACGACCGGTCAGGTGCCATGCGCTCAGGCAGGCAAGTGGCCCGGTGAGCATCGCAATGATGCCGATAACGGTAGTCGGTTCGATGCCGGCAAAAGAGAAAGGCCACGTAATAAGTGCGAAGGGAATCAACAGCGGATCGTTAGGGCCGGCCATGCCATCGCCACCGGGGATCCACGAAGCCCATGCTGCGTCCCAAAGATCGCTCCACGACGAAGGGAGAGTACGCCACGCGCCACCGCTCACTGACGAGGTGCGTCCCCACCAGAAGGCCACGCTGAGAGTGATCGCGACGAACATGATGGTGGCGAAAGCTGCGCGTGAGCGCGAACGATACTGAGCGCGCGATGTGGTAACCAGCTGGTCTTCGTCTTTGTCTTGACCGATTGCCTGGCGTCGTCTGCGCGCACTGTCACGCACCTGTCGACCGCTTGCGTACAGCTCGCGAAGCACCTTGACGGGAACGATACGGCTACGTGCTGCACGGTGACGCGCTAAGAGCAGGTGCGGGGTTATCGCAATCAGATGCAACCATGCCCGCAATTCAGGCCAGAACAGTTCACTGCGACCGGTGACTAAGCGTCCAAAAGCACGTGCGGGCGACCAGAAGGCAAGCCAGAGCGCCAAGAACGGCAAAGTGAAGGCTCGCACGCCCTTTGCCCAGTTATAGAGCTGAGCAAAGCGACGCTGACCAAAACTCATATCACGAGGGACGCGGGTGGGAAGGGAGGCAGGCTGGTTGAACAGATCGAGAACGCTGGCGTCGTCACTCGCCGTTGCAGGCTGGTCGTCTAACGACTCTTCAGTGTTTTCGCTGAGCGCCAGCAGTGCCGGAGGAATGTACGAGGTGCGAAGGTGGCGAACCTTCGCTTTGGGCGCTACAACAACGCGATAGCCGGCAAGGTGCAACCGGCGGGAGAAATCAAGGCCTTCTCCGAACGGACCAAGAGCAGTGTCAAATCCTCCCACCGCGTTCCAGGCAACGGTGGAGACGAGCATTCCCGCGGTGCCGACGCCCAGGACATCAGAGGTTGAGTCGTATTGTCCTTGGTCAATTTCGCCACTAAGAATTCCGTCAGCTCGACGCGCGGTGGACGTTGCCTGAATACCGCATTCAATGATGTGGGACCCATCGGAGCACATTTGTTTTGGACCGACGGCACCGATGGTGCGTGAGCGGTCTGCATTTGCCCAGAGGGCATTCAAGCAGTCTGGTTCAGGAATGGAATCGGAGTGAAGAACCCACGCCCACGCGTAGGTGTTCAGAGCAGCGTCTTTATCGGCGAACGCCTGGTTGAGGGCCTGCGAAATGTTCTTGGCGCGGGGCGCGCTGATTCTGCGAGCCTTGGGAGCAATGCGACCAATGAGCCCGGCAATTTCAGTGTCTGACGCTGGAGAACAGTCGATGACATAGGTTGCACCAGGCTTCATTGTCTGGGTTTGAACGGCAGCGAGGACGTCGCTGAGGGTTTCCGTGGCCTCGTGAGCAACAACGAGAGCTACGAGAGAGGAGCTCACTGGAGAGTCATCTTTCAGATAGCGAGGCGACGCATACGACGGCGTTCGCGCTCTGACAGCCCGCCCCAAATACCGAATCGCTCGTCGTGTTCGAGAGCGTACTGCAAGCATTCTTCACGAACTTCGCAGGACTGGCAGACAGCTTTTGCTTCGCGTGTTGACCCGCCTTTTTCGGGGAAGAAGGCTTCCGGGTCGGTCTGCGCGCAGAGTGCGTGCTCCTGCCATGCAAGAGGGCCATCAATCGACGCGTAGAAGTCAGCATCGAGTGCTTCAGACCAAGAAATCGGTCCGTCACCGAGAATGTTCCACACGTGAATATCTCCTTGCAGTTTTACATCAATATAAGAATTACACGCGTGTCATCTTCATAAGTCAAGCCCGAGGGAGTAATTGAGAAATCCTTGCCTGTCAGTTGCGAGGAGTGAACTTTTGTGGTTAGCCAGTATTTGTGCGCCTCACGCGGGTTTTCGGCAGGAATCCGGCATTGTTATTCGATGAGCTTGGAGAACATCTGTCCACTACGATTCCACTTATGACCACTTTCCCGCAGCTCATTTCGCTTCTGGCGACACGTTCATCCCCGCAGATGACGATCTATTCGCAAGAACGCGTTGAGTTCAACGGACCGGTCATTGCCCGCTGGTTCGCGAAGGTCGCGAATCTTCTCGGAAGCAACCTTGCTTCAAACCTGTTTGACGACCCCTTTGGCTTCGAAACTCCTTCAGCCGTCCCTTCTAACTCCAACGATGAGACGCGCCAAGCACTGTGCCTCGCCGTAGGCCCGTGGCAGAAGCTCGTGTGGAGCGTTCCCGCGCTTGCTATGGGATTGAAGCTCTGCAGTGATCCAGCAAGGCTAGGTGTTTCCGACATCCTCGTGACAGATTCGGTTGACGAGGCCTCACGCGACGCGCTGAAGCGCGGCGCGTGGGTGTTAGCCCAACCAAGCAACTACCTCGCATTCTCGTGGAATGGAAAGCCCCTGCCTGATGGAATGCTCGATGCGCTCTCAGAGGTCGGCGCTCAAAGCGACGCACTCGAAGTACCCATTCCACAGCTGGCCCCCGCATCCGTTGAAGAAGCGTGCAGCATCACCCATCTGTTTCCAGCAGACACCGCGTCTTCTGAATCGCAACGCATTGCCCTTTATCAGTTGGATCATTGCGCGCCCATCGCAGTCACGCACTGGTTAAGTGGGCGCAGCCTCGTACTTATTGATCCGAAACTGTATTCCGAGCAAGAGGCACAACGAATCGCTGAATCAGAAGGCGCATCGCTCCTTCACGACGGCGCGCACTGAACGCGACCGAACAACCGGCAACTACCACACGCCCAAAACGTGTGCGAGCGCCAGCTGGAAACCTTCACGAGGCTTGCGTCGAATCTGACGCCAACGGCGCGCGAACTTCAGGCGACCAGAAACAGACGTGTCCTCAAGCTCGCCGATCAGCCTACTCAGATCCTCCATCACCTGATCGTCATACGTTGCCACCTGACGCACGGCACGCGCAACCGCCAAGAACTGACCACGATAGAAACCGCTACGCAGACGCGCAAAACGGTCCGCATACGCTCCCAATCCCCTATTCGCGCCCTGCACATTCGCTTCATGCTGACGATAATCCAGGGTTGGCGTCGCACTCACAATCCACTTGGCACCAATCGCACGCGAAATCGCATACACGTACCAATCGTGGACACCGATAGCAGAGTAGTCCAAAAGCTCCAGAGCATCACGAAGTTTTTCATGGAATTCCGGCGTAAAAACATACGTCGACCCCGGTCCGGCAGCCTCAAAAATGTGGTCCCATCGTTGCATGGCACCCGCTTTATCAATCAGAGTCTTCTTCCCCGACTGATCGAAGCTCGTGACATTCGAGGATGTCACATCCGCATGTTCAGCTTCAAGAATCGCAATCTGTCTGGACAACTTATCCAGATGCCACACATCATCTTGATCCGTAAACGCAACATACGAACCATCCGGACGATGTGTCATGAACAGATGAAGAAAATTCCCCGTCACACCCGGCGTACCGTCGCGAGGCGGAAGAAACTGAATACGTCGATCCTGACCAGCGCGCTTTGCAACGTGTTCAACAGTGCCGTCTGTTGACCCGTCATCAGAAACGAGCAACGTTACGTCGACGCCCCTCTGCTCAAGGATTGAATCGATTTGCTCGTCAATCCACGTCCGACCGTTGTAGGTCGCCATTAAGACCGTGACGCGCGGGTTTTCACCCAACGCGCCACGTGCTTGGCTATCCACGAATCAGTGACCTTCAGCCGCGTACTTCGCTTCGACGGCTTCCTTCAGCGGCGCCCACCATGCTTCGTTATCGGTGTACCACTTGATCGTGTCGGCAAGACCCGAGCGGAAGTCCGTGAAGTGAGGCTCCCACCCAAGTTCTTCGCGCAGCTTCGTATTATCGATCGCGTAGCGCAGGTCGTGGCCAGGGCGATCGGCGACATGATCGAAATCGTCTGCCGGGTAGCCCATCAATTCGTTCAGGATCGTGACAACATCGTGGTTGTTCGTTTCACCGTCAGCGCCAATCAGGTATGTTTCGCCGATACGACCCTTCATCAGAATGTCCCAGACCGCCGTGTTGTGGTCACGAACATGGATCCAGTCGCGGACGTTCAGACCATCGCCGTACAGGCGCGGACGGACACCGCGCAGACGGTTCGTGATCATGCGAGGAATGAACTTCTCGATGTGCTGGTAGGGGCCGTAGTTGTTCGAGCAGTTCGAAATCGTTGCTTCCACACCGAACGAACGCACCCACGCGCGAACCAGAAGGTCCGAGCCAGCCTTCGATGCCGAGTAGGGCGACGAGGGGTTGTAGGGGGTGGTCGGCGTGAACTTAGCGGGATCGTCCAGTTCCAGATCGCCGTAGACCTCGTCGGTTGAAATGTGGTGGAAACGGACCTTGTGGCGTCGGACTGCTTCAAGCAGGGTGAACGTACCAACCAGGTTCGTCTGAACGAACGGCGACGGATCGTTCAGAGAGTTGTCATTGTGCGACTCGGCAGCAAAGTGCACAACAGCATCAGCCTTCGCAACGACTGAATCGACAAGATCAGCATCCGCAATGTCGCCTTCAATGACACTCAGTCGCTTCGCCATGTCCTCGGACACGTCGGTCAACGAGCCACGGTTGCCTGCGTAGGTGAACGCATCAAGAACAACAACATCCACATCCGGATGGTCTTCAAGAAGAGTATGGACGAAGTTGGCTCCGATGAAACCAGCACCACCAGTAACGACGATTCGCACGATGAACTCCTAACGAATGAACAGTTATAGGCAATTATGCCGTACGAGGACAATGAATGAGCCTCAGACGCACCATCAACCAGAAAGACAAGCCGAGGGAAACACATTTCTTGATGCCGTGCCTGCGAGCACAAGAAGCCCGGATCACCCGAGGGGAGAAACAGGCACTCCCCTGGTCCCCATCAGCTGGATTGGTGCCCATCAGCTAGATGAACGTCTTAGGAATCAAAGCTTCGCAGAAGATCACGACCGAACGCCCAGATACCTCGCGAATACTTCGAGTAGTTGCCTTTAAATGCCTCACTCATAAGCGCTGGGATCCGAGAAAAATGCCCTTTGGGCATGAGTGAACGAGCCTGCTGATGCTTCACAGCTTCTTCAAGGCGGTGTCGTTGTTCGGCTGTGCCACGCTGTGTTGTATTGACGAAGTGGGATGCGCTGAGGGCTCGCGTCAAGCGTCGCACATCATCATCAGAGTCTGCTGAAATCTTGCGTTTGATCTGAACAGATAACGGTTCTTTTTTCGCGCCAATTTGGTTGTTCTCATGCTGGCGATAGTCCGTCAGGGCTTCTGGAAGAAGAACCAGCTGACGGTCAAAAGCGGCAATGAACGCAAGCCACTCGTCGTGGATCCAGCCGTCAGGAACCGGCATAATACTGCGCGCGAATTCCCCCTTCACCGCAGCCGTTGCGCCCGTAACAAGGTTCCGCTTGAGTAGTACCGCGAGCGCATCGCCATCGACGAGGTTCCGTTTCTCCCACGCGCTGACGTTGAGCTCTTCAAGAAGCGCCGATCCCTTTGGATTCCCCTCAGCGTCGACAAGGCGGGCATCGGAATGAACGAGCTCTTTGTCGTCAAGAGCTTCAACGAGTTTCTCAACTTTGTCCTGATGCCAGACATCATCCTGATCGCACAAAATAATGACGTCACCGGTCGTCGCGCTGATTGCATCAGCAAAGTTACTCCTGACGCCAAGGCCGGGATTATGACGCCGGACCATGAGGTCGATGTTTGTTCCAGCTACACGCTCTTCAACTTTCTGAACTGTGGTGTCACTAGAGGCGTCATCGCCCAGAACAATTTCATCCACCGGCATGGATTGAGCCAGAATCGACTCAATCTGCTGAGCAATAAATCGTTCGCCGTTATACGTACACAGGGCGACACTGATGCGCGGAGAATCAATCATTGAAAGTAATTGTTGGCATCATCGCAATCGGCCCCGTACCTGCATAAGGCCCAGCAACGATCAAGTCCCACGCGTTGTGGCGATGATTGATGGTCCTCCCAAGTCCATCTGCAATCCCCGCATGAAGGCGATACATTCCATCCCCAAGAGGAAGATTAGGAATCGAGAATGTGACTCGATTCTGACCCGTAACTGAAGGCATCACCGATTTTGAGGCATTGGTATCAAATGTAAACAAGTGCTGACCAAGATTGGTTTCGAATGTAATACCAACCAGCCAGTCATCCATTTTCTCTTCAGTGGTGAAAACCATCTGGACTTTCATATCATCGCCAGTATTCAGGCGATGAACACGATTGCCGTGTGCGTCCTCAATATAAACATCATCGAGACGGACTTTGCCAAACAAGTAATCTGAAGGATCGCTTTCCTTCTGTTCCCTATCGGCAAGCTCAAATGCTTCACGAAGAGCATGAACTGCTTCTTGCGTATTGCCGTCAAAAACAACGTGTCCATGATCGAGAACAACACCGCGGTCACAGACCGCATTCACTTGATCTGCTGAGTGCGAGACAAGAAGAATCGTTCGTCCTTCACGTTGAAATTCGGAAATCTTATCCATGCACTTTCGTTGGAATGGCTCATCACCAACCGCAAGGACTTCATCAACAAGAAGAATGTCCGGATCCGAGTGAACCGCAACTGCAAAGGCTAGGCGCACATACATTCCGGAGGAATAGAACTTCACCTGAGTGTCGATGAAGCGTTCGATTCCAGAAAAGGCAACGATCTCATCGAACTGTCGTTCAGTCTCCACGCGAGTCATGCCAAGAACTGATGCATTGAGAAAGACGTTCTCTCTACCAGTTAAATCCTGATGGAAGCCAGCTCCAAGCTCAAGTAAAGCCGCCATGCGCCCACGTGTAGTCACCGTTCCTGTCGTCGGACGAATGATCGAGCCCATGATTTTAAGCAGTGTAGATTTACCAGAACCGTTGTGTCCCATCAGACCGACTGTTTGATTCATTGGGATCGACAAAGAAACGTCTTCCAACGCATTAAACTCTTCGATATGAGCTTTTGAAGAATGGACGACTCGATCCTTTATCGACATATCTCGATGGATCTTAAAAGATTTTGACACATTATCTACACGGATAACATCTGGATAAGTCTTAGCCATTATCACAGCTCCTGTGCGAAGTTACCTTCGAGACGCACAAACACGCGGTGCGCTCCGAAAAGAAGAAGAATTCCGACAATCAAAGCAATTGTCATGCGGAGAATCATATGAGTGGGATAGGGAGCATCGACTCCTGCCGCCCACATTGTCCTTTGGAACCCAAGAATTGCTAGGGTAATTGGATTAGCCAGGTACAGTTCAAGAATCCATCCGGAAACCGTGTTTGCTACGAAAGAATAGGAATAGACAATAGGGGAAGCCCAGAATCCTAGAAATGTAATCACTTCAATCAGATGTTGAACATCACGCAAGTAAACATTTATTGCTGAGAGAAATAAGCCTCCAGCCAAGCCGTAAACGATAAGGAGAAGAAGGGCTAGCGGAAAGAATACGAGTAAATGCAGATGCGGGAATTGAAAAGTACATACGACAGCAATCAGGAGGATGATGAACTGAGTTAAGAAGTTAACAAGCGCATTTCCTGCAACAGATAGTGGGAATACCTCACGTGGAAGGTAAACCTTCTTTACAAGCCCGGAATTTGCGACAATTGATCCGGTTCCTCCATTAATAATGTCAGCGAATAGCGTCCATGCTGTCAATCCGGAGAAGACGAAGATAGCAAACTGCGGGATACCTCGCGCTGCTCCAAGAAAATGGCCAATAACGATGAAGTAGATCAGCAATTGTGCCAGTGGCTTCACTAGCGACCAGGCAAAACCGAAAGATGAGTCCTTGTATTTTGCTTTAAGCTCTCGTCTGACAAGGTAGCCGAACAGTTCTCGACGTCGCCACAGATCTCGGACAGCCGTCCGCGTACCTTTGATAATTCCCGTCTTGTCCCCGAGCTCTTTAAGAGGTTCTTGAACCAGGCGTGCTTCCCGATCAGCAACGATCTTGTCGAGTGTTTCTGGTGTCATCCCTGATAATTCGGCTCCTGATTCAGAGGGGCTATGAAACTCTGAGTTCGCTCTTGTAGTCACTTCAGTCTCCCCCTCATTCGCCATAGCGCTTCAAGGCTGAACGCACTCCTCGACGTACGCCTCGCCAGCGCTGGACATGATAGGCCGGGTTCACAAGCAACCCGTGAAGCTTTCGTTTGGTCGTAACCTCGCGATCACGAACTAAACGAACCGCATCCCGAAGAACTCCACCAACAACAAGCTTTATGACTGTAGGAATCGACGGAAGGGCTACATCAATCCCGACTTCGCGAAGGCCCTGCGTTTCTTCGAACATGCGATCATCGTATTCTAAGATCGTCATCTCGTTAGAGTGCCAAACGACAGCTCGCGGAGCATACGCCTTGATATAGCCAGCATCAATGACATCTCGGCCAAGCAACTGATCCTCGGCATACGAAACATCACGGTAAGGGATCTCGCCTGTGAGCACTGAACGACGAGCTGCCGAATTCACGTCGGAATAGAAGGTCACCGCATTACGCACGCCCTCGTCCTGAATGAAATCATCGTCGTAGAACAAGGTTGTACCGTGCATCGGCCCAAAACTGGCAAAGGTGTTTTTCACGTCGTAGCGCAGCAATGGGAACGCATCTGCACGAGGCGCTTGAGAACCCATGACTGCAACAATGCGCTCGCTAATATCAAAGGGAGCGGTAATCTCATGGAGCCAGCGATCAGATGCTGGAGTCGCATCGTGAGTCAGGTAGACAACATAGCGCCCCTTAGCCAAGTGGGCACCAAGGTTGCGTGTTTTTCCATGACCAAACCCGCTATTCGGGATCTGATGAAGCCTGACCCACGGATTCTTCGCGATGATGTCGAGCGTCGAGTCTGTGGATCCCGAATCAATGACGAGCGTTTCAAACGTGCCACCATAGCGCTGAGCATGAACCGCATTAAGAATTTCCTCAAGGTGTTGCTCACCGTTATAGGTCAGAATGACGACTGTTGCGTCGAATTCATATTCTTTTTCAGAAGCCATGTTCACAAATCTCCTGCCACGTACGTTGAATACCGACCTCAAGTTCAGTCATTTCGAACGGTCCGAACTCGTTTTGGATGCGTGTCGTGTCAAGAACGCTACCGTGGACATAGGTGCTGGGAACGTCACGGTATTCGATAACAGGATGCCTACCCGTCACGTTGACCATCGCGTCGACAAGTTCGTTCACCGTAGTACCACGTCCCGAACCAACGTTGTATACCGGCTGGCTTGGCCCCGTCGAAATCATCGTAGCGACGATATTCGCGAAATCTTTGACATAGATGTAGTCACGGAACATCGTTCCGTCTCCCATCACTGTCAGAGGCATATTGTTCAGAATATTCCTCAAGAAAATCGGAATAATTCCCTGGCGCTTATGCGGGTTTTGACGAGTCCCATACGGGTTCGAAATACGGAAACTCGTTGAACGCAAACCGTATTTCCGTTCAAAGAAACGCATATAGTTCTCGATGGCAAGTTTTCCAATGCCGTAGGGAGAAACTGGTAGCGTCAAGTCGTCTTCAGAGAACTTTTCTTGATCGCGATCTCCGTAGATCGTGCCACCTGAAGAAGCAAAGTAGACATGCTCGACTCCCTCGTCAGCACAGATCTGGAACAACTCAACCGAGCCAAGAATGTTCGTGCGAATATCCACGATCGGGTCATTTTCTGCTGTTGCAGGATCCGTCGTCGACAGCATGTGAACGACAATCTGCTTGCCATGAACGGCGCGACGAAGATCAGCTATGTTCAGAAAGTTTCCGTCAACGATATCAACGCCTTCCGAGGCCCAATGGCTAGTCCCCGAAAACATGTCGAATACGGTGACACAATGCTCCCGTACTACGAGAGCATCCACGAGGTGGGATCCAAGAAAACCGTTTCCGCCAATGACGAGAATGTCAGCCACGCATTGCCTCCTCGAATGCGGCGACAAATTGAGCCCCCGCATCGTCCCACGAGAAATCCGAAACGGACGAGGCTGCCTCGCAAGATTTTTCAATCTGCTGAGAATCATCGAGAATTTCAACGATTCTATGTGCCAACGCCTTTGGCGACAGTGGCGTGTATGCGATATGTGGATTATCTGAAACCAGACGGTTATTCTCTGCGTCATTGACGACCGGGATCGTTCCACACGAAAGCAATTCAAGTGGGAGCAACGACATGTTCGTCAGTGACATGACCAGAGCGGCCGCACATTTGTTGTAGAGAGGACTCAAATCACTGATACTCATCGCACCATGATCGATAAAGTCGAATGGCACATCCCAACCACCGAGACGCCATCCTGCCATGTGAATCGTTGTCTGAGGACGTAGCCGTTTCACTTCAGCAAGAGTCATGACCCCCAGCTCAAACCCTCGACGAGCTGTCACTGGTCGCGCATAGAAGAACACATCTGATCGGCGCTGTTCATTCGTTCGCTTATACAGCGAAAAATCTGCCGCAAAATCGAAGGGATGTGTTTTCATTCCGTAGTCAGTGGAAAGCTTCTTTGCAAGCCAGCGTCCAGCAGTGAAAGCTTCAAAGCCGAAGCGGTACGTATTTTCGGCAAGCACGGATTCGGAGCCAACAGAGTAGAACGATGGCTCGAAGTCCTGCACAAAGTAGTATCTGCGCGCATTTGAACGGTCGAGGTACGAGGGGTATGCCGTCTCCCAACCGGTGGAGAAGATCGCGTCGACTTCTTCGCCGACTCCAGCCGATGGCGAATACACTTCGATTGAAGCATTCAACTGAGGATAAGCAACCGAGTCACGAAGTATCTTTTGGATGCCTTTGATGTTGATCGGCAGGGGGTTAGAGGAATAGAGAAAGATCTTGACCGTATGTCCGGCTTGTTCCAAGAAAGAAAGGAAACGGAATATATTCTGGTGTCCACCTGAATGCTCTCCGGGGGGAGACATAATCCAGGCAGTCGTAAATGGGCCGTCTCCGACCGATCGAGGCTCTTGTTTCCACTGCGGATCTACTGTCCAGTCAGCAACCGCTGCATCCTCGAACTTCACCAACGAAGCATTTCTTCGTCCTCTGAGCCCACCCGCATTTTTGGGAGAGGATAAGTGAGTGCCCACTCCGAGGAAGAGGCGCCCTACTGTCAGTCGTGCGCCGTTACGTTTGTAATACGAGGCGCCCAGCTTTGAATAGTTCGCGAGCTTCTTCATTCCATTCATACGCGTCAGTGTATATGTCCGATGCCTTGATACAGGGCAGTACATACACAGGTCTGCCAGTTCCCCATCACACGACGTTGACGGGAAACTGACAGATCAGATCACTTCAACAGGTCCAGCAGGTACTGCCCGTAACCGGACTTCACCAGCGGTTCAGCGCGCTGACGCAGTCCTTCATCATCAATGAAGCCCATACGCCAAGCCACTTCTTCAGGAGCTCCAACCTTCATCCCCTGGCGTGCTTCCACTGTACGAACGAAGTTCGTTGCATCAGCAAGGGAATCAAATGTTCCAGTATCGAGCCAAGCAGTACCTCGAGGGAGAACCTCAACTTGAAGCTTTCCTGCTTCAAGGTAAACCTTGTTCACATCCGTGATTTCGTATTCACCGCGTGCGGAAGGCTTGAGATTCTTCGCGATCTCTACGACGTTATTGTCGTAGAAGTACAGACCGGGAACCGCATAGTTCGACTTCGGATGAGCAGGCTTTTCTTCAATAGAAATTGCGGTGTAGTTATCATCGAATTCAACGACACCGTACGCGGTTGGATCTGCCACATGGTAGGCGAACACTGCACCACCATCAGGATCCACATGACGGCGAAGCTTCGTGCCCATACCGGGACCGTAGAAGATGTTGTCACCAAGAACGAGAGCCGCGGGGTCAGTTCCAACATGATCAGCACCAAGGACAAATGCCTGGGCAAGTCCGTTCGGCACTTCTTGAACAGCATACGAGATATTGACACCAAGCTGTGAGCCATCGCCCAGCAGGCGGTGGAAAGCTTCGGCATCATGAGGTGTCGTAATAACGAGGACGTCTTGGATACCTGCAAGCATCAGCGTTGACAACGGATAGTAGATCATCGGTTTGTCATACACCGGGACAAGCTGTTTTGACGTTCCCAATGTAATTGGATTCAATCGGGTTCCTGATCCGCCGGCAAGGATAATGCCCTTCATCGTTCCTCCGCAGGTTGAGTGCGCGCACTGATCGACTTACTTGTGCACCTTGACGCACATTATGCCAAGACTTTTTCTAATGTTGCGCATCACACTCACACATGTACCAGAGTGCAACTGAGGAATATCACCGTCTGCTTCACCGATAAACGGCCCCCTATCACCTAAACTCGTTCCAGTACTAGTTTCCACTCAGCGCCAGCCATGGATGTAGGAGCACGATTCACGATGACGACAGCGACCCGAAAAGCTCTTGGCATTGAAGAAACCCCTATTCCTGGCTTCCTGCGCATTGATCTCACCGTGCATGGAGACAACCGTGGCTGGTTTAAAGAAAACTGGCAACGAGAGAAGATGCTCGCTCTTGGGTTACCCGACTTTGGCCCCGTGCAGAACAACATTTCTTTCAACGATGAAGTTGGCGTAACACGCGGTATTCACGCTGAGCCGTGGGACAAGTTTGTTTCGGTCGCAACCGGCCGAGTCTTCGGCGCGTGGGTAGATCTGCGCGAAGGTCCTTCGTTCGGAACGGTTTACACGACTGAAATTGACCCCTCGGTTGCAGTCTTCGTTCCTCGTGGCGTGGGCAATTCATACCAGACTTTAGAACCAAATACTGCATACACCTATCTGGTGAATGACCACTGGTCTGCCGACGCAAAATACACCTTCTTGAACCTCGACGATGAAACTGTCGCAATTGATTGGCCAATTCCGTTGGAGGACGCGATTCTGTCCGATAAGGACAAAGCTCATCCCAAACTCGCAGATGTTATTCCTTTCCCTTCCCCGGATACGCGACGTGTTTTGGTAACCGGAGCAAATGGTCAGCTTGGACGCGAACTCCTCAAGCAACTCCCCGAAGCTGGCTACAGCGTGACGGGTGTCGATCTTCCAGAATTTGATATTGCTGATGATGCCGCCATGGACGCGGTCGACTGGTCGCAATACGACATCATTATCAATGCAGCAGCTTGGACAAACGTCGACGGAGCAGAAACACCTGAAGGGCGCCCGCTTGCTTGGCGGGCCAATGCCCATGGGCCTGCGAATCTCTCTCGAATCGCAAGCAAACACCACTTGACGGTGGTGCATATTTCTTCCGAATACATCTTCGATGGTTCAGCGGAGTTTCACACGGAGACCGAGAATCCGAGCCCTCTCGGCGTGTATGGTCAGTCGAAAGCTGGTGGCGATGCAGCAATTGTCACCACTGACCAGCACTACTTGGTTCGGACCAGCTGGGTTGTTGGCGATGGAAAGAACTTCATTAAGACGATGAAGGGTCTTGCTGATGAAGGTGTTAATCCCACCGTTGTCAACGACCAAAAAGGGCGTCTCACTTTTACTACCGACCTAGCAGGTGGCATCATTCACCTTCTGTCAACTAACGCCGAATACGGAACATACAACCTTTCTGGTGAAGGCCCCGTTGTCTCGTGGTATGACATCGCGAAACGAGTTTTCGAATTAGTCGGTCGTTCGCCAAACGACGTTATCCCCGTAACAACCGTTGAGTATTACGCAGGAAAAGAACAGATTGCTCCCCGTCCTCTCAACTCGACGCTTGATTTGACGAAGCTTGAACAGACAGGCTTCACACCACGAAACTCGATGCAGGTTCTTACTCAGACTCTCAGCTGAGAGCAACTCACGCGTTATGACCGCCCTGGACACCAAACCAAGTGAAGGCACTCGCACCATCATGAACACGAAACTGTATCGGAATGCTTCTGAGGCTCCGCTCTGGGTACGAACTGTTCTTTTGGCTCTTATCTTCACGGCGCTCTCAGCGCTCGTCGGTTATCGCTATATTTCGGAGCATAGTGCGATCTCCCCACAAGACGAGTACGTATATATCGACGCTGTTGATAAAGCAATGCACGGCGAAGTTACTCGTCAATACTCTGAAACGGACGAATACGCGCGTTCGCTCGTTACATGCGTAGGCATCGAGATTTACGGCCCGCAAGGCCCCGCCTGTGGTGACACCAGTGCGCCCTCTGAAGATTATCCCTTTAAAGGCTATTCAACCGCTTCAGTTCACTCACCTCTCTATTTCTTTATCACTGCTTTCTTGACGAAGATCCTTCTCTTCCTCGCCCCTGGAAAGCAGATGTATTTGTTAGCCAAGTTCACCGGTACTCTATGGCTCGGGCTGGGATTAACTGCGACATGGCGCCTTGCGCGATACCTCGGCGGTTCACGCCTTATCACGGCATCAGTGACCGCCCTTATGCTTGCAAGTCCCGCAATCAGGTGGGCGAACTTCTATATCACCCCTGACTCGTTCAGCTTGCTCGCAGGTTCATTCATCTTCTTGTCTGCGCTCAAAATGGTCCGCAAAGAATGGACTTCGATTCCCCTCATCGTTGCCTCGGTTTTCTTTGGTCTGATTAAGTTCCAGATGCTCTTTGCAACCGGGGCAGCACTGCTGTTTATCCTCATCTATTTCATACGCATTAAAGAGGAACGCTCTTCACTCAAGCGACCAATTCTTCTTGCATTCTTGGCGCTACTTTTGGGCCTTGTCGCTCAGTTTGCCTACCAGTATTACAGGAACGTCACTGCAATCCACATCGCCAAAGATTATTCAATCGATGCGCATGTTCCCTTCTCACCGACTTTTGCTGTCGAGCAACTAGATAATTTCCTTACCTACCTTTATATGGGCCCCGTATCACTCAATGGAGGCTTACTCGGCACAGTCGGGCTCCCTTATGCATTCACAACGTTATCTTCCTTGCTTCTAGTTTCAGGTCTCGTTGGAGCAGCTCTCTTCGCTGTTAACACTGAAGTACTTCACCAATCATTCGCGCTTGCCCTATTGTTGGCCTCAATCTTCGTAGCCCCCGCGTTCTACATCTACCTGAACCTCACAATGGGTGTTGGGTTTGACCTTGCTCCGCGATATGGTGCCGCTCTTCTACCGGCTCTTGCGATAGGTCTACCCGTGACAGTAAAGTCCAAGACTTCTTCGGTTCTAGTGGCAGTATTCGCCGTGTTTGCACTCGCGTTTGCTCTGATTGCAAACAGTATTGTCTAGGTCGATACATCCACTATGCACTCGACACCGATGAACAGAAAGTAACAGATAATGGCTGAAGCAAAATCACGAATCTTGGTCATCGTTCCAGCTTGGAACGAAGAAGCAGTCATCGGACCTGTGCTTGAAGAGCTTCGTAGCGAAGTCGGCTCGATGGCTGATATAGCTGTTGTCTCTGACGGCTCCGGCGATCGCACAGCAGCAATTGCCAAAGAACACGGAGCGATAGTTCTTGATCTGCCTATCAACCTCGGTGTCGGAGGAGCGATGAGGACAGGTTATTCCTATGCTCACCGCAACAACTACGACTATGCTGTTCAGCTTGATGCAGACGGTCAACACGACCCCAAGGAGATCTCGAATCTCTTGGCATCCGCGAAAGAAACGGCCGCCGATGTTGTGATCGGCGCGCGCTTCGCAGGAAAAGGCGACTACACCGTTCGAGGCCCCCGTCATTGGGCAATGAAAGTTCTCTCCACAATCCTTTCGAGAGTATGCGAAACGAAATTGACTGACACAACGTCGGGCTTCAAACTAAGCAACCGAAAAGCTATCGCTTTGTTTGCACGGAACTATCCGGCTGAGTACCTGGGTGACACAATCGAAGCACTTGTCATCGCAAAACGTCACGGTTTAACGATTCGGCAGGTTCCCGTAGAAATGCGTCCCCGCGCTGGAGGAGAACCCTCACATAATCCTCTTAAAGCTGCTCGATTCCTGATTCGTGCATTCATTGCGTTGTCCGTTGCGTTGACACGCCCCTCTGTTGGCTGACGAGTGAGAGAAACTGGAGATCAGAAATGACATCAACGTACTGTCTCGCTATCCTTTTCGCGCTCGTTATCTTTTACGCAATCTTCATCAAGATGCGCAATGCTGGAATGAAGGAACGCTACGCGACGTGGTGGTTCGTCATTGCAATCGGGGTATTGATCGTTTCCTTGTTCCCAAAGGCACTGAGCTTTGTTGCTCATCTCTTGGGTGTGCAGGTTCCTCTCAACCTTGCTCTAGTGACTGGAGCAGTTGTTTTCATGCTTCTTACACTTCGAATGAGCGTTGATCTGTCTCATGCCAGCGAAGAGCGACGAAAGCTCACTGAAGAAATCGCAATCCTCAACTACGAGCTCGAGATCATTAAATCCCAGCAAGTTGGAAAGCAATCAGATCACTAAAGCCACTCAACGTGTTATCTCGGAGAGCTAAGACCTCGCTGGCAACGTGACGAGCACCAATCTTTTCGGTATCAAGAACTGATAGATCAGTCAGGTACGCTCACAATATGAATTTGCAGTTCCTAAGAGACTCCGTGCGCGCCACGGCACTTTTTCTGTTTTCTCTGATCGCAGTTGCTCTGTTCGGAATGGTCGTCAAGACCGGCATCGCCTTGGTATTCTGGACAGCCGTCATCGTTGCGCTTGCCCTTTTTGGCGTCGTCATCTATCGGAACTACCAGACACTGACACCTCGGTCTTTCTTCACTGCACTCGCAATTCTTCTTCCCTCTCTTGTCGGTATCGCTTCAGTCGTCTATTTGCTCTCGTACTATGACGGTGGCGTTCCGGTTCAGTTCACGCGTAACGATATGGTGATGAATACCATCGAAGCGCTGACAATCCACCAGAACGGCGGACTAGGTTCCGGCGATGAGGTCAAACCTGTCTTCCTTACTGCGGTTATCACCTCAATTTTCTATGGGCCAGGAACGTCCTTCAGCCCGCTTCTGACGATGTTGTATGGCAACATCGTTGCGGGTCTCGTTGTATGTTGTCTCGCCAGCATCTTTACCGGCTGGTTGACGTGGGCGTTGTTGTCACACGCTCCATGGCCTCTACGTACAGCTGCCGTGTTTGTTATCGGATGGGTCCCCTTTACTCGTAATATTTTTGGCGCGGTTGAATTTGATGGCTACCTCAACATCCCAGTTATCTATTTGATCTTGATCCTTTCGTGGATTACCTATCGGACCCTCCGTCCTGCCCAAGCACTCATCTGGCTTCCTGTGCTACTGGTCGCCACTCTTGCTACGTGGTCTCCGGCTTCCCTGATGCCCGGTCTGTTGCTATTAATGGCACTTGTACGTTGTCTGCATAATCTTCCCGCACATCGCCCAACGTCACGAGAGTTGATTTGGATCGCACTGACTTGGCTCTGCGTTGCAGTATTCTTCTTCGCTTGGTCACTCCCAGCACTCCGCGTCGACGGTGATTACCTCTCTGCTGGTCCCGGCTATTTTGCTGGTGAGATAAGCGACCACCTTACAATTGCCAGCATTCTTCTGCTTCTCCTGCTCTTCGTTTTCGCCGCTGCCCTTCCCCGGCATCGCTCGCCCGAGGCAATGGGACTTGGCGCCTTTGCAGTTGGCAGTTGGCTCGCGATCTTCTTCCTCCTCTTACTGCGAGAATCTGGCGATTCTCGCTGGGGCTACTATCCCCTGAAGATGATGTGGATCTCAACGATCACATTTGCAACCATCATGACGATTGAAGCGCTCCGCCAAGCGTTTACCCCTCGGTCAGCATCTGACCGACGCTCCTACGCATGGTGGCGAGGGCGTTGTGTTCAAGCCGCCTTCTTTGCCCTGTCGGTAGTCATCATGGGCGTAGGCTCTCTTCTCCCATTTGAACATTTCGGTCGGGGTGGGACTCTCTTCCCCACGCTGCCTCGCTACGCAACAATGCCCACCGATAAAGACCACAAAATGCCGACCCCTGAGGAAAAGAAACTGTACGACCAATTGGTTGAAGTTTTTGACGAAAACCAGGGCGCTCCTGTCGTGTTCATTCGTCACGCGTCCAACCTCGCATTCGATGGTGATCGAAATCGGTACCTTATTCAATTCTCAGCGCCTACAAGTTACGATGTGCGTATTCACGCATACCGCGAATGGCACGGCGACTACTACGGAATGCTCTGCCCGCTCCTACGCGCTTGGGATAAAGAAGCGACTGTTATTACGTCCACTGAGGGCTACAAAACTACGCGCGAACAGATTGACTACTGTGGCCTATCGGATCGCGTCAAGCTCATCACCCTCGACAACTGATTCAGTCTTGTCTTTAGCTCTTGAGGAATCCATGCTTGATAAGCTACGAAAGACCTTCGTCCAAAAAGACCTCAGTTCTCGAGATAACTCGCTGAATTTTCTACGTCTGCTCTTCGCTCTACTCGTTGTCTTCTCCCACGCGCAGATTCTCACCGCTACAGGTGATGGTGTCGTTGTTCTAGGACAACACCTCGGAAGCTGGGCAGTTGTTGGATTCTTTGGTATTTCGGGTTACCTCATTACCGGAGCCCGAGTCCGAAGCGATGCGGGAAAATATCTGATTAACCGCGTCGCCCGCATTTATCCTGCATTCCTCGTAGCACTCACATTCGTCGCTTTCGTGCTCGCTCCTATTACCCACGTGATTGAAAAGGGCACTATTGACGGATATTTTGGCACTTCCCCTACCCCACTTGACTACGTCTATAGCAATATCCTGCTGAAGGTCAGCTACTACCACATCGGTACAACCCTGACAGACCACCCACTGACTGCCTGGAATGGGTCGCTGTGGACGCTCTCATATGAATTCTGGTGCTACATCATCATCGGCGTATTCATGTCCTGGGCATTTATGCGCAAGCATGTCTGGCCAACTGCCGTTCTATTCGCATTTTCAGTGTTGGCCCACGCTGGTATTGAACGCCTTAATCCCTACATCGATAGCAACTACGATTTGGGACTGCTCATTTTCATGCTTCCCTATTTCTTGGGTGGTGCGCTGATTTTCCAGCTGAAGGACACGCTTCCAATGCGTGGTCGCTATGCACTGATCGCTGCTATCGCTTCAGTTGGCATCATCTACGCCCTGCCGGACTTCGGTAAGCAACTCGCCTCTCCGCTCATGGCATACTTCGTTCTCTACTTAGGTACGATCGTGCCATCACCGCGTTGGGTGAAAACACATGATATTTCGTACGGGATCTACGTATTCCACTTCCCCATCATTCAGTTCCTCATCACTCTTCACCTAGACAAACTCGGATTCGTTCCATTCTTGATTGTCGCTGCACTTATCACGATGGCACTGGCGACTCTCAGCTGGTTTGGAGTCGAACGTGCTGCGATGCGGTGGGCACGTGGAAAATCACCGTGGGGTGACCTAAAGAAGACTTCTTCTGTTTCTCCGGTACCAGCGAGTGAACACACAAGCGAAGACAGGTCTGTTGTACGTTAAGCTCTGCTTTCCCTCACCGGGAATCTAGCTCGAAACCACAGCTGGGATTCCAAAAAGGTATTCAGATCATTAGACTCGCCTTATGGGATCTCATCGCATTCGCTCTGTTGCATCACTGTGCTTCGCGCTGACACTGCTACCTTCAGTGGCAATTTCTTCCAGCGCTGAGCCAACTCCAGCCTCCCAAGACGGATGGTCGCTCCAGGACAATAGCTGGGTGTTCACCCGTTCGGGACACATTCTGCAGGGCTGGTTCCAAGATCGCACTTCTTGGTATTGGGCTGACTCAGAAGGTCGAGCTGTCCTTGGATGGAAGCACATCAATTCTTCGTGGTATTACTTCAATTCCTCGAACGCGATGGTTACTGGCTGGCAGTCCATCGGCGGCAAATGGTATTACTTCACCACCAGTGGCGCCATGCAAACTGGGTGGCTCCACAATGGAAACACGTGGTACTACCTCAACTCTTCCGGAGCAATGGCCACCGGCTGGAACCTCGTCAACAACACCTGGTACTACCTCACCCAGAGCGGCGAAATGAAAACCGGTTGGGTCGATAACGGCGGCACGTGGTACTACCTCGACTCTTCCGGAGCAATGGCCACCGGTTGGCGATCAGTGAACGGAACCTGGTATTACTTTGAAACATCAGGCGCCATGAAAACCGGTTGGCTGGAAAACAACGGCACCTGGTACTACCTCGCCCCTTCAGGAGCAATGGTCACAGGCCAGCAGGACATTAATTCGGCCACCTACTACTTTGCCTCCGACGGAACGTGGTTTAGGCCTACGCCGATCATGGGAGCACCTCAGAAAAACCGTGCCACAACGATCCAAGCAATGTTGAACGCATACGCCCAATCGGGCCACTCCTATCCCTCGGGTGCACTCAGCATTGGGGGCGCTCCCACCGCTTTAGACTTCTTCTCGATCCTCTATGACGAGGCAATAGCCGAAGGCATCAACCCGGAAGTTGTCTTTGCCCAGTCCATGCTAGAAACCGCATGGCTCTCATTTGGTGGCGATGTCAAGATCCAACAGTTCAACTTCGCAGGACTTGCCGCGACAGGTAACGGAGCACAAGGCAACGGCTTCCCCGATGTGCGCACCGGTCTGCGGGCACAAGTCCAGCACCTACGCGTATACGCTGACCCACATGCAACTGTATCGAGTCTTACCTACCCCCTGGTAGATCAACGGTTCGATTACGTTGTAAAGGGAAGCGCGCCCATCGTTGAATACCTCGGCATTCAAGAAAACCCCCAACACCGCGGGTGGGCGACCGGCAAAAACTACGGGTTCCACATCGTTGCCCTGATGAAGCGGTCTTTCAGCTAAAAAGTGGACAGAAGTGTCCCAGTTGGAATTGAAGTCTTTCGGCTCTCACATACGACTACTGTTCGACGGCTTTCTTATCCCTGTTCGCCACCAGTACGAATCCGAAGATCATGGATAGCACGGTCATCGCTATTCCATAGGCAATCGAAGCACCCATAATCTGATAACGCGGGATCAGAATGGGAACAAGAGCTGCAATCGTCAACGCTGACACGGCGTACCCTACAAAGACCAGCTTCTGCTGGCGCATCGTCGTAATCGCGTAATACAGAATCACACTGGCAGAGTTCATAGCTCCGCCAAAGACAAGAACGATCAGCTCCGTTCGATATGGAGCAATATCTTTACCGAAAACAAGATTGAGAATCGGAACACCAATAAAGTAGGTCACAATCGCAACCGCGACAAATGCGCCCGCTGTAGCGGTAAGCCCGCGACGCACGATCCCAACAAATCCTGACCAGTTGTGCCGAACCCAATGATGAGCCATCTGTGTCAGGAGCGGTCTAAAAACAACCAATGCCAGCAAATTGATCGCTACCGCAGGCATGTAAAGAATTGCGAAAATACCCTGTTCTGTCAGGCCCAAGTAACGGTCAATGCCGAAACGTGGAGCATTCGCAAGATACATGGAAATAAACGATGCAAGAGCAAGCGGTAGACAATCAATGAGAAGAGCGCGAATCTCGCGTTTTGTCCATAGCGGTTTGAAAGCAAAAAGACGCACGCTCTGAGGAATAAACAGAACGATCATCGCTACGAGCGACGCAACCAAAGTTGCAATTACTGTTATCCACAGGTTCTGCGTAACGACAAGCCCAGCGCTAAATACAGCTGTGGTGACAAAAGTACGCCAGAACCCTGCTCTGCCAGCAATATCAAGATGGCCACTACGCTGAAGCTCGCAGTAATAGACATCTTCAACCGCATCAAAGACGCGGATCGAGGCAACCAGGATCATGAGCATCACAGCACAAAGCCCATCGCCACTCACAACCGCGTATCCTGCAATGCCAATAATCATTGCAACGACGGTCAAGATCCTCGCTGCATGATAGGTGCCGAAAGTGAACTTCCCCGACGCATCTGTCACATGGTACGTGCGTACTTCAAACATTCCCAGCGTCTGGAATTGTTGACCGACCGCAATTGCTAACGAATATAAGCCGGCAATCTCAATACCGAGAACACGAGTGACAACGATCAACATGACTACCGTCGCCACAGACTGCATCAGAGAATATGCAGTATTCCAAAAGTAGTCACGTTTGAGAGAACTACTGGCACTGGTGTCCGACATGGACTAGTCCTTCTCTCAGGCGAGGCTCTCGTAGGGACCGAAATCGATTTCTACCGGCTTATGGTTACGGCGCTTCTCTTCCGGTGGCATCTGCATGTAGTCGCCGTACGAACGTGTCAGAACCGCGTCGTACTCGCGCTGGAGTTTGACCGTAATGTCTTCAAATGGAACATCCCGAGCTGGGAAAAGCTCCTCGCGGGTCACTGTCCAGTTCCACGGATCACGCATCGAAAAGTCAGCGTAGATCCCTGTATCAACCGATTCGAAACGACGAGCAGCCTTATCCCACTTGTTCTGCAACATTTGTGGGGTTACACGGAATAAACGCATAGCCCAATGAGCGAGCGAGGTTGCGCTGTGGATCGCAAAACGCTTGAAGCCGTGTGTGTCGATCAAGTAGGGAGTCGGGGTTCCCTGTACGTAGAGCAGACGTCCCCACACCCATGTTCTGCGACTCATTGCTTTAACCGCTGCAGGATCATCGCCCGGAACATTATCGAGAGGGAGTAGATCGATTGCTAAGCGCATCCGGTACTTCGAGTCCTTGCCAAACTCAGGAATGAAAACAGTTCCATCCAGCCCAAGTTTGGTAAACATGAAAGGATATTCTGGCACCGTACGCGTATTGTCGAAACGATAGTCTTTCGACATAATCTTGGGCGCCTCGGCAAGGAAACGCTCGTAATCGGCACGAGTCATAAGCACGTCAACATCATCGTCCCACGGAATGAACCCGTGGTGGCGCACAGCCCCAATAGATGTTCCACCGTAAACCGTGTACTCGACTCCAAGCTCGCGGCAGGCGTGATCAAAATCCTTCAAAATCTTCAGGAGAACTGCCTGAATCTTCGCAAGCTGCTCCGGATCTGAAAATGCATCAGGCGTTGCCATACGTTGTCCTTAAACTCGAGCACCATTCCAATTTGATCGTTACCCGATTATCGCACAGGAGAGTATTTCAGCCGAGAAACACATCGTGCTTCAACAATGATCCCAGACTCGTTACGCCACAAGAATTCACATGCACATCCACGTTACTCACCACTGTCATAGGTTGCACACGAGAAACAAGAGCCGATCAAAGGGGAGCCAAATATGCGTCCATTACACTGAGTGACCATGCATCTGCCCCAACCATATACTCGAGATCTTAGCTCTCGTGATAACGCCCTCAACCTCTTGCGATTAGCCCTTGCGTTTCTGGTCGTGTTTTCTCACGCCCAGATTCTGGCAGGTGTTGGAGATGGTGTTGTCTGGCAGGGACAGCACCTGGGTAGTTGGGCAGTCGTTGGTTTCTTCGGTATTTCCGGCTTTCTTATCACGGGTGCACGAACCCGAAGTAATGGCGCACAGTATTTGATGAATCGCATTACTCGCATCTATCCCGGATTCTTGCTGTCCCTAGTCGCGGTTGCTTTCATCTTCGCACCAATTGCCTATTACGTTGAAAGGCACTCGTTCGACGGGTTCTTCGGAACTCCGACTACGCCACTCCACTACATTTACTCGAATATCTTCCTTTTAATTAATCACTACGATGTCTCGGGCACTCTTGCATCAGTGCCTTATCCGTCGGCTTGGAATGGTTCCCTTTGGAGTTTGTACTACGAGTTCTGGTGTTACATCATCATCGGTGTCTTCCTGTCATGGACGTTCACAAAGAACCACGTGTGGCCAACGATCCTGCTATTCCTCGTGTCGGTTGCAATTCACGCGAAAATCGGTTGGTTTCTTCCCTACGTTGGCAATAGTGGTGATTTTCAGCTACTCATCTTTATGCTCCCCTACTTCCTTGGGGGCGCGATTATCTTCCAGCTACGCGATAGGTTGCCAATGAGATGGGAGTACGCTTTTGTTTCCCTCATCCTTGCGCTTGTGTGTATCTATGGTTCGGACGGTTTCGGTAAGCAGGCAGCATCACCATTTATGGCTTACTTGATCCTCTGGCTGGGAGCTGTTCTCCCCTCTCCGAAACTCATTCAGGTTCATGACATCTCGTACGGCGTGTATATTTTCCACTTCCCCGTCCTTCAGCTTCTCATCCTGTTCGGCGTTCACACGATGGGGTTCTGGTTCCTTTTAATGGTTTCCACGCTCATCACTGTCATCTTGGCGACGGCGAGCTGGTTGGGTGTCGAACGCGCAACGATGCGTTGGGTTCGTGGAAAATCCCCCTGGGGAGAGCTCTCCTTAGCTGCTCGTTAGTAAGCCTCAGCAAACAAGGCTTTTCGCTACTAAGAACTCACTTCCCTCATTGCCTTCCAACGAAGTGATAGCCATTCACTGAAAAAGGCTGGTGGGTGCTTCTCAGAAGCACCCACCAGCCTTTTCAGTTTGCTCTGACACGCTACGAAATCACATGCTTCAGAAGTTGCGAGAGCGCCGCGTTATCCTTGCGCTTCAAGGCTTGGGGAAGCAAAGTCAGAGCGTGTGCTCTCGACGTTGAATGAATACGCGCAGCACGCGCGGCGCGCCTCCAGCCATTCTTCAATACGAGCTTCTCGGCAATCGCAAAGTAATCGCGTTCTCCTTGGAAACGACGTCCGTCAAAAAGTGCAGTCGACGATGCAGATTCAGCGTGACGACGGTATGCAAAACACACATAGGGATCGAAGAGCAGAGAGCCTCCAGCTACGATGACATCCATGACAAGCGCAAGATCCTGAATAATCGGGAAACCCGGACGGAACTGCGTTGTTTCAAAAACCTCACGCTTGAAGACGAGAGAAGGCCAATACAACCAATCGGCTCGCAACAGCGATACGGCAAGAGCCTCACCGGACAACAGACGAGGACGCTGCGCATCAGGTCGCATCAGGGACTTAACCCGGTCGACAACAGGAGTGACCGCAGAGCTGTTCTCATCAATGATTCGAACTCCCGGCTGGATAATGGATGCAGAGGGAAATTCAGAGTGAAGCTTCAAGATTCGTTCGACGAAGTCGCGTTCTGGAACGTCATCGCATCCGAGCAACATAACGAGCTCCGCCGAAGCAAGTTCAACGCAGCGCTCATAGTTCTGGGTGATGCCCAGATTGTTTTCGTTGCGAATATAAGTCACGCGCTCGTCATCAAGGCGCGAGAAGTACTCGCCCACCTGCGGATCTGGGTAGCAGTCGTCAACAACCGTCAACTTCCATCCACCCACGCTTTGGTGACGAACGGCCTCTACTGTTTCAAAGAGGTACGACGGTTCGCCCCAAAACGGCAACATAATGTCGAGGGTATGCATAGCTCAATCTCTCAGATTCTTCGGAGGAAGGGAGCCAACGGATCTGGCTTCTACCTTTCAGATGACTCCATCTTAGTTGCTCGATTATTATCTCGGCAGAACCTACAGGGAACGCCAAGATAGTGCGCGAACCCTCACCTATGTTTTTCAGCTTACGGTATCTGATTTAGGTCGTTTTATACGAGGTAATGACAAAGCCAACTGATACCATCACAACTATGCGAAAGACTGTTCTCGTTACTGGTGCCGGTGGCTATATTGGTCGCCATGTCGTCGACGCTCTACTGAAGCATGACGTCAATGTTTCTGTCGTGGATTTGAAGTTTGACGGAATCGATGAACGCGCCAAACGTCTGAACGTCAATATCTTTTCAGGCGACGCTGACATCTACGAGCAGCTAGGCAAGCCCGATGTTGTGCTTCACATGGCCTGGAGGGACGGTTTCAAGCACAATTCTCAGGCGCATGTGGACGATTTGGCTTCCCACTACCACTTCATCTCACATCTTCTTGAAGGCGGGTTGCCTCAAATTGCAGTTATGGGCTCAATGCATGAGGTCGGATATTGGGAAGGCGCTATTGATGCTGACACCCCCTGCCACCCCGCATCCCTCTATGGAGTAGCAAAGAATGCTCTGCGTGATCTCACCGCTATTCGCGCTTCTCAAACTGGCTCGTTGATGCAATGGATCCGCGGCTACTACATCGTCGGCGATGACAAATTCGGTAATTCCATTTTCGGCAAGCTTCTTCAGGCTGATGAAGAAGGCAAGACATCTTTCCCCTTCACCATGGGAAAGAATCTGTACGATTTCATTTCCGTTGATGGTCTAGCGCAACAGATTGCCGCGATCGTGACACAGACCGAGTACACGGGCATCATTAACGCGTGCTCGGGTCAACCGATGTCATTGGCTGACCGCGTTGAGGCATACATCAAGGAAAACAATCTTTCTTTGACACTCGAGTACGGCGCCTTCCCCGATCGTCCCTATGACTCCCCCGGCGTTTGGGGCGATCCAACGATCATCAACCAGATCATGGCAAAGAACTGACTTCGCGTTCAAATAGGTGTGGCCTCCCTACAGACAGGGAGTCCACACCTATTTTGACCAAGATTCTATTTGAACTGCGAACACAGTTCCTTCCAGTTCGGCGTAGCAGCCAGAACCGTGCCCACCAAGATCACCACGCAGCACACGATCTGTAGGACGCTGGGAACGGTCCCTTGCAAAAGGAATGCGAAGATCACCGCCCACGCAGAGTAAGAGATGTTCAGTGCCATCCCTCGTGAGGCGCCGACTGTGTCGATTGCCTTGTAGTAGAAGAGATACGAAGCCGTTCCGGCGATTGCAGCAATCGCGATCACGCCAGTTCCCGCCGTCGGGATTGCACGGAGGGTAAACCCGACGATCCCAGCGATCGGGGCAACAACAATGACATACACGAGCGCCGATGTTGTTTCACGAATATGGAGGGCAGTCTCATTGTCGACGACATCGTCACGCATTCCCCACGCGAGAATAACAGCTTCGGAGCCCCAACCAAAAACACAGGCAAGAGCGGCAATGACGCCAAGGACAGGGTTGCCCTCGGTAACCGTCTGCGTGGACGAATAGCCGATCATCACGATGGCTCCAAGAGCACTGAGCAAAGCAATAATCTGCTTGGGGCTCATACGTTCTTTCAGGAATACGAACGCCAAAACGGTACCCACGGCCGGGTAGAAGGTGGAAATGATGGCCGTAAAGCCCGGCCCGATGTGGTTGATCGCAATCAGGTACCCGGTCATACCGAACGGACCACCCAGCAATGCGCCGAGCATGACGGCTCGACCCGATTGAGTCTTCACCGCAGCTAAGGAGTCACGCAGACGACCTCTCAGGCCCATATAAACAAGCAGGACCAGGGCGGCTGTCACATCGTGCAGTAGCGCTGATGAAAGCGATGATTCTGACGCATCGAGGAACGGAACAAAGACTAGTGCGAGAGCCAAGATCGACGTGTCCAAGCCCCAGAGAGCACCCGAAAAAATACCCCACTTCATTGCGCGTTTCCTTTTCAGTTATCCAGCTCGACGTACTCGTACGCAGCAAGTAATTCGTTGAGCTTTCCGGTTGCGTGCGAGTAGTAGATGTACAGCCATTCACCGACGTTGTCGCCCTCTGCTTCCTTTACGAGGGACCAGATGTACCAACACCACCCAGCAAAGACAACATATGACCAGAAGTGACGCTGCTCAGTTGGGGTGGGGGTTCGGCCGAAATAGTATTCGAGGGCTTGGGTAGCAAGCTCATCGGTGAGATCGGTCGTACAGACGACCATTGTTCCGAAGTCAGCAGCGATATCGGACATCCCCGCATATTCCCAATCGATCAGGTCAAGATGCCCGTTTTTAGAAACAAGGAAGTTCAGGTTGAAGAAATCGTTGTGGCTGGGCCCCAGCGGGAAGTTGTCCGCATCGGCGTGTGTCTTCAGCCGAAGAACCTTGGTGCGAAGCTCCTCATATCCAGGAACGTCGATGGGACCAAACTGTTTCAGAATCTCTTCGTATCGCAGACCTTCAGTGACGAAATCAAAGTTGCGAGTGAGAGTCTTCCCACTGTCATGTAGGCGTCGGGACATCTGCATCGCGCGACGAAGCTCGTCGGGATTCGTCACGTCAAGGTTGCGACAATCGGGGATAAAGCGAGAGATCTTCCATCCTTGAATCGGGTTGGAAGCAAGGAATGTCGAGTCTAGTTCCAGTTCACTCGCCAGATTCAGTGCTTCGCTTTCAGCTTGGCGGTCCACGATCTTGTCAGTTCCCAGACCCGGATGGCGATAGACATACTCTTTGTCTCCTACAGCAAAATGGCATGACAGATTAGTAATTCCCTGCTTGAGGGGGTAGACATCTTGGATATCATTCACGTCGCAGTTCAATGTTGCCGTGATGTTGTCAAAAATCTCGGAGTCAACATTCTCCATGAAGAACGGGTCAAAAGAGCGGAGTTCATCAAGAGAATCAAATTCGTTAATCAGGCCAGCAGGGTATGTGCGAATGACCATCGAGAACTGCTTGATGTTGTCGACGTAGATCTGTTCCCAGAGCTTCGGGGTGGTTTCTGGAAGGTGATAAACGCGCTCAAGGATCTCCACAAACGTGGCTGAGAATTCACGGTCGAAGTAGACGTGGCCCAGCATGATCCACGCGTCATGTCCGCCAATGTCAACGCCGGTAATGCGACCGCCGCCACCGGTCGTCAGACACCACTCATCGGTCTCGCCTTCAACATACTGGGCGGAGTAGTAGGCGTGGTAAACGTGGGATTCGAAAGGATTCTCGGTGAAGTAATCGTCGGACGAGCAGACGTAGGTATTGGCCAGTTTGTCGCGTACCAACCACAGCGAACCATTGTTGTTTCGCGTGGCGTATTCGGAGTTCACAACGATTTTTACGCCGTATTTTTCGACGAGGTAGAAGAAGTATTCTTTCCTGTAACCGACAACGACGGTGATGTCTGTAATTCCGGCTTCGTGGAGCTGCTCGATCTGGCGTTCGATCAGAACCTCTCCGCGAACACGCAGGGTCCCCTTCGGTCGTTCGTAGGAGATGGGGGCGAAACGTGATGAGAGACCTGCTGCCATAATGACTGCGTTATCGACAGCATATGGCGCGAGAGCTTCCAGGCCAGCGTCAGTGATCTGACGGGCCGCAAGATATCCTCTCGCTTCAAGTTCACGAACAGCCGAGTTCACACGTCCTAGTGACATACCCGTCATTGCTTGGATCTCACGCTGAGTGAGCGTTCCTTCGTTACAGCTCACTGCGTAAAGAACATCGAATTGTGCGTGTGACAGTGGTGCAGACATCAGCCATCCGTTCAAGAATTGTTTTCCGAGACTCATGTTCAAACATGAGCCTTATGTAAACAATTATGAACACGTGACGTGGTGATGTCACGCATTTTTGTGTGTTTCACATTTTTTCATTCGATTTCAACGAAGCGGATACGTGCACTCCATCGACTTTCTGGCACGTTATTCACCAATAACAACGCGTGGCACTCCCACCCACAACTCGGGTGAGGTCACACGACGCCCATCGAGTAGCAGACGAATTCCTGGGCAATCCGCTGGGATTAGCGTGCGGTACAGTGCATGATCGGCCTGAACAATGGCACAGTCGCACGCATCAATCCTCAGATGATACGGCTCCCAGCCGAAGCCTCGTAACTCATCGTCTGAGTACATCGGATCATGAACGGCGACATTTGCCCCGCGAGTGCGCAGAGCATCGACCGTGGCGAACACGCCGGAGAAGGCCGTCTCTTTCACTCCCCCACGGTACGAGGCGCCGAGAACCGCAACTCGTAGCCCCGCTAGCGAACCCAGCACGGACTCCGCGCGAGACACCACGTATTCCGGCATTGTCGCGTTGTAGGAACGCGCAGTGCGCACGATCGACGCATCCGGGTCGGTCGACAGGTAGAGGCGCGGATAGACGGGAATACAGTGTCCTCCCACTGCGATACCCGGACGGTGGATATGCGAGTAGGGCTGGGAATTGCACGCGTCGATCAGTCGCTCAATATCAATCCCCACCTTGTCCGCATAGACTGCAAACTGGTTAGCCAAGCCAATGTTGACATCGCGGTAGGTAGTTTCAGCGAGTTTCGCCATCTCTGAAGCTTCGGCGCTTCCCATATCCCAGACCCCGTTGGGGAACGGTAGATCAGCGCGCTCATCAAAATCGAGAACCGCTTCATAGAAAGCAATGCCCGCTGCTGTTCCCGCGTCGTTCAGCCCACCAACCAGCTTCGGGTATTTACGCAGGTCAGCAAAGACTCGGCCGGTCAGCACACGTTCGGGTGAAAAGACGAGATGGAAGTCTTGCTCTTCCTTCAATCCCGAAATCGACTCGATCATCGGCTTCCACCGGTTGCGGGTTGTACCCACGGGCAGCGTGGTCTCGTAGGAGATAAGAGTGTTCTCAGTGAGATGGGTGGCCAGCGAGCGCGTCGCATCATCCATCCACCCAAAATCCGGCTCCCACGTCTCGTCATTAACGAAAAGCGGAACAACAAGGACAACAGCGTCAGCGCCGGGAATCGCTTCTTCATACGACGAAGTCGCACGCAAACCCCCTGAAGCAACAACATCACGCAAGTATTCATCAAGGTGCGCTTCACCTGGGAAAGGCTCGACACCCTTATTCACTAGGTCAACGGTCGTTTCATTCACGTCGACGCCGATGACGTCATGCCCTTTCATCGCATACTGCACGGCCAGTGGCAGTCCAATTTTTCCGAGGGCAACAACAGCGATACGCACGGGCACTCCTTCAGGGCTCTGTTCGCCCTCAAGTATGCGCTGAAGAAGGGGTGACTATCCTGATTCACGCGCGGAGCGCCGGTATCCGTGGGCGCACACGCCAGATAGATAGAATGAATGCCATGTCGCGTCCCCAGCTTCTGGTCCTCTCTTTTTCTCCGCTTATGCGCGATGCCCGCGTACTGCGTCAGCTCAGCGTCGTTGCTGAGTTTGGTGACGTCACGACCTGCGGATACGGTCCTGCGACGCCCTATTCCACGCATCATGTTGAAATCCCAGCAGGCGCGGCCTCGTTACCCCAAACTCCTCTGGGAGTTGTGCGCTTGGCACTTCACTGCCACCGCGCATCGGACTTGGCAGCCCCCGGCACACGCGCAGTCATTGACGACTTACGGGCACGTCACTTTGACGCAGTGATCGCCAACGATGCGCGCGCACTTCCGCTTGCGTACGAGGCCGCCCAGTCTGCACCGATCTGGGCTGACTTGCACGAGTGGGCGCCGGGAGAGCGCACCCACGTTGCAGCGTGGAGGATTCTTGTTGCGCCGTGGATCGATTCGGTCTGTGAGCGTTATCTTCCCAGGGTCGCGCACGCGACGACGGTTGGCACCGAAATTGTGAAGCTCTACGAGCACCGTTATGGTGTTCGCCCGCAACTCATGCGTAATGCCACGCCTTTCGCGGACCTCACACCATCGGTGACTCCTACGAGTAGACCACTTCGCATCGTCCATTCGGGTGCGGCAGTACCCGGGCGTAGCCTCGAAACAACGATCGACGCAACCCTTGCTACGGACGGCGATTTCAGCCTTGATCTGTACTTGGTGCCCGGTGGCGATAAGGGCGCTTATCTCAAAGAATTGAAGGCGCGAGCATTCGGTTCAAACCTCGTTCGTTTCCACGATCCTGTCGCTCCCGCGCACCTGCCGGCTACCCTGAACGCCTACGACATTGGCGCATTCTGGATGCCACCGGTGACAACAAACGCGCGCCTCACGCTACCCAATAAGTTCTTCGACTTTGTGCAGGCGCGTCTTGCCCTGGCAATTGGGCCGAGCATTGAAATGATCGCTTTACTCGAAAAACATGAGCTGGGCGTCATCTCCACCGGGTACGAAGTTCCCCAAATCATTGATTCCCTGCGCCAGCTGACACCAGAAGTGGTTGACCAATTCAAACAGGCTTCGCACACCGCCGCACCCGAGCTCTGCTTTGAGAAGGAAGCAGAAGTCGCACGTGGAATCATGCGCGACATGCTTGGCGTTGTGTAGGGGCTAAGCGTTCGCCACGCCGAGCACCGTATCGGCGACTCGCACAGACGACACCGCAACAGAGCGATTGTCCACAACCCACCGATGTAAACGCGCACGATCACAGCGCGGATCACTGTCATCAAGGGTTGCCAGCTCAACCATCGCATCACACACCGCATCAACATCTACATCAACTGCGCACCCCAGGTTTGCTTCCGCCACATCGAGCGCAGCCTGCCCGGGACCAGCAAAAATAACAGGAGTTCCCGCTGAAAGGGACGACAAAATCTTCGTCGGATACGCGTAGTCGTAGGCGCCGGGCTTCATCGAGGCAAGCGACGCAGTGGCGAGCGCGTACCAGCGTTGGGCTTCCTCGGCACTGACAGTTGGGTGGAATTCAATTCCAGCAATCCCGCGAGCGCGATCACGCAACTTCGCCCACGCACTCCCCTGCCCCAAATAAACAAGGCGCGCCTCCGGAAGCTTCTCCTTCACCTTTTCGAACGCGTCGATAAAGATCTCCGGAGCGAGCCACTGGGCGACTGTGCCCGCGTAGAGGAAGACGGGGCCTGAGGTTTGGGGGAATCCTTCGGGGACGAGGCCACGATCCTCACTCAATTCGCCGTCGCTTGTTTCATCGCGGGTCGTGTCAATGCCATTGGGGACGACGACCGCTTCCCGACCTGAAATAGCCTGGACTCGATCCGCGACGCCTTGGGATACGGCGATGACTGCCGTTGCTCGCTTCATAGCGGTTCGTTCCATCCACGTCACCGCGTCAACGACACGTCCAGTGGTTCCTTGGGCGCGTGCTGCGTCCGACACGATATCCGCTGCAAAGTAAATGTGAGGAATACGCCGTATACCGCATGCCATAGCGGTAACAAGACCGGTGGTTGGTGGCGGTTCATTGACCACTGCATCTGGGCGCTTCGCCGTGAGCAGGCGGAAAAAGAGCGGAAGGTCGAAAGACATATAGGGAACGTACCCGCGTACTGCTCCCGTTGCGTCACGAAGAACCGGCCAGCGCCTGACGTCGATATCGTTCATCCACGATGGGAGCGGGAGGCTCCGCAGTGATTTTTCGGGCTTTGAGGTGAAAACACGAACCCTAGCCCCGCGTGCATGCAGGGCACGAGCGAGAGCACTCAAGCGAAGTGCCGCGGCAGCTGGATCAGGCGTAAAAGTACGAGTCGCAATAACGACACAAGCCTGTGATCGCGATGGTGAGCGTCGTCGTTTCACCCTTTAAGTGTGCAGCACTCTCCCCTGATACTCCAAGCGGACACCGTAATGGCACAATTGCACGTATGGGTTCGTCTATCCTGCGTCGAATGCGAGCTGAGCATCCTCAGCTGGCACATATTTCGACGCTTCTGACGGGAACCGTCATTGCACAGCTGATTGTCCTTGTGACAACCCCCATCATCGGGCGTCTCTATACTCCCGAAGATATTGGATCGTTTGCTGCGTTCCTTGCTGTTCCTCAGATTGTCGCGGGCGTGAGTGCTGGCAGATACGACATGGCAATCGTGCTTCCCGCCCGTGACAACGAGGCGCGACGCCTTGTCCGCGTTTCGCTCACGCTGACATCCATCGTTTCAGCGCTGACGTCCGTACTCTGTTGGATCTTTGCCCGCCCCATTTCCCGCGCTTTAAACCACGAGGAATTGGCAGGGATTCTTGGCTGGTCAGGCCTTGTTGTCATGTGTCTTTCCGTCACGTCAGTGATGAATTACTGGCTTACTCGGCTCGAACGATTCTCAGCCATTTCATCAAATAGGGTGCTCAATTCTGCCGGTATTGAGTTGAGTCGCATCGGAGCCCCGTTTGCTGGCTTATCTCCCCTAATGGGTCAGATTTTCAGCCAGTTCTTCGGGCAGATCCTCTCTACTTCTGCTCTGCTGTATCGTGGCCGATCGAGCCTCGTTACCCCCGAGACTGGCGGACGCACCACGAAGCAACTCCTGCGCCGCTACCGGCGAATGCCATTACTTAACGCTCCCAATGTGTTGGTTGATGCTATGCGAATCAACGGAATCGTCCTACTGATTGGCGTGTGGTATTCAGCTGATCCGCAGGGGCAGTTTGCCAAAGCGTGGCTCCTCATGCAGGCGCCCGTAGCTCTGATTACCAGCGCAGTTTCTCAAGTGACCTATCGTTCCCTCGCACTTGCACCCCGCGGAACACTGCTGGCCACAGTCCTCAGGTCGATCCGTTTATCCTTCTTTGCCTCCATCGGTCCCTTCGTTCTGCTTGCCTTGATCGCTCCTTCGTTGTTCCCCTGGTATTTGGGGTTCGGTTGGGAACAGTCTGGGTTGATTGCTCAAGCCCTCATCCCCTGGCTTCTGCTCAATGTCGTAACATCGCCGATTTCAACGGTTTTCGTTGTCACAGACAGGCAAGGTCTGATGCTCGCTTTCGCGTGCGTGTATGCGGCGATTCCCCTTGGAATCATCCATATCATGGGTGGTGCAGGCTTTTCGATCGTCACCACCCTCTGGGTTGTCTCCATCGTCCAAGCATTGTTACTTGCCGGCCTCACCGCGCTCACAGTTCGCGTTGCTAGAGTCTGGGATAAGTCTGACGATCCGGAGTCTCTCCCCGTTACGCCAAGCACGAGTAGCGTGGCGCCCATGACCGGCGAACAGGCAGATACCGAATGAAAGTCACGCTTGCCAAAGGTACCCTGTCGATTCCTCCCACGTATTTCGCCGCCGCCCACGCGCTCGCAATGCCGGATATCGACTGGACCATCGTGACTCGTACGGCACGCATCGATGATCCATCGATGAGTATTCCTGTTCTCCAGGTGGTTCCTGATCGTCTTGCCCCTACAGTTCAACACGTTGCGAAATGGGCGTATGGGCACGCCATGACACGCATGATTGTTGCCAGCCACCCCGACATCATTCATCAACAGCAGGCAACGTGGTCTCTTCCAGCGGCTCGAGCATCACGCGAGCTCGGTGTTCCACTGGTGACAACCTTGCACGGCGGGGATGCCTATCATCATTCCAACCTTGGTATCCATCTTCCCTCTATACCTAGAAAAGCTGGCGCATATTGGAATGACCTCAATATTGAGGCTGCGTTCCATCAATCTACACAGTTGCTCGCCGTGTCTCGGTTCCTTGCTGACAAAGCTGTTCAATCTGGAGCAGATGCCCGCAAACTGACTGTTCATTACCAAGGTGTCGACACCAACTGGTGGACTCCCACCACTTCTTCCATCGCCGGCGAACAATCTCCGCTTGCCACCGATGATCCAATCCTGCTTTTCGTCGGAGCGCTGAGCGAGCTCAAAGGGGTGCCCGACCTGCTTTCCGCTCATGATTCCCTGAGTAGTTCGTACCCCCATCACCTTGTCCTGATCGGAGATGGGCCGCTGCGTTCTCACGTCGACGAGGCCGCGACCGCCGACCCATCAATTCACGCGCTCGGGCGCGCAACAAAGGAGGAGGTCCGTCAGTGGATGCGTTGCGCGACCGGCCTCGTACTCCCAACCCGGACAACGAACGGGAGAGCCGAAGCCGCCGGACTTGTCCTTCTTGAAGCCCAAGCGTGCGGGGCCCCCGTTATCGCAAATCGGGTCGGCGGAACTCCTGAAATGGTCGCGCCATCGTGGAGTGACCATCTCTCCTGGGAGCGCGATGTGCAGTCCCTTGCATCCCAGATGACAGCCCTGTTGAGCATGAACGAGTCTGAGCGTGAAGAACGTGCTCAGCGTGCGTCACGCTGGGTCAAAGAGAATCGCAGTATCACACGCGCAACCGAGCAACTACGGGATATCTACAGTCAGCTCACACACCCGTGAGCCTTGTGAGCGAGCGACCCCGAAAAACACCGTGGGCGTGTGAGGAGTTCTCCTTTCGCGCCCACTTTGCTGTTTCTGGTCATCTAGCTGCGCACATCCGGGCTTTCATGAGAACTTCGTCTGAAACGGCACCGGTTCCACCAAGAGCGACAACCTTCTTGGGTTTAACGTCCTTCAAGTAGTCGCAGACGCTGGAGGGCAATGAAGCGGTTTCGGTCAACAGACGAGGACCATCGGTGAGGGTGCCTGATGCAACACCATCCATGAAAACATCGCCACGGACAAGATAGACAATTGAAGGCTTTGTCGGATACGAGTGACGCGCTGAAGCAACCGACGTGGAGTAGCGGTCTGTCCCTCCGAGCGAGGTGGCACCAGCAGCTAGGGACACCGAACCCAGCTGATACCTCTTTCCGCCCAGCTTTGAGGCCAAAGAAGCAGACGCACTATCCAAACCAACTCCCGGCTTCGCCAAGAGAATCGGCCCGTCTTCGGCGTTTGCAGCAACCAGAGCGTCAGCTGAACCAACGCCGTTCACGCCCAAGCCATCTGCAACGTAAACCGCTGCGGATGTCGTGGGAAACACGTATGAAGCAACACGGCGAGCAGTATCAAAACGATCAGTTCCGCCCAAGCGCACTCGAGAAACACCCGGGAGCGAGTTCCAGAGCGAATCTGGCAAGACTCCAGTTCCGCCAACCATGACGATCTTTGAAACACCAAGGCGCCGGATTTCGTTGACTGTTTCAGGCTTCACTCCCCCGCGCGAAGCGAAGAGAATTGGTCCGTCTTTAACAACGCCGGCAGCCATAGCATCAACCGGCGACAGACGGTTCACCAGATAGGCTGTCGTCGCTCCCGAGGGGAAACGCGCTTGCGAAATGGCAACTGCGGTGGAATCACGGTCTGCACCCGAAAGACGCCCGCCTTCAGCGGAAACAGCTCTGGGCCTCTCCTGAACATTGCCTGCTCCGTCAATCCACGCGTTGTTGCCTTTAACGAGGCTGGCAACAACCTTACGCAGACGCGGAAGCTTGTCATAGAACGCTTGACCTGGGCACTCTGTTCCCCCAACATCACGGTGACCCGACAATGCTGGAATCCAACGACCACCGGCTGGCTGCCCCTGAACCCAGATGCCCTTGTAGGGATCCTCGATACCGATTCGTTTAAACAGCCACGCAGCAACCTTTGCCACGGAATTCTGAGCTGCATATGGCGGTTCTTCGTAGACGAAATTTCCGACAACAGAAATGCCCAGCGTGTTCGTGTTCGCGCCGTAGGCATGACCGCCTTCGTAGAAGCCAGTCAAAGATCCTTCGCGGCCTTCGTATACGGTGCCATAGCGATCAACGAGGAAGTGGTAGCCCACATCACCCCAATCATTCACGTTAGCGTGAAAATTCCAAATACCCTTCACCACCGCCGCGGCGCCTGCCTTGGAGTAGTCGTTTGCCGAGGCAGTGTGGTGGATAACAACACCCTGAGGCTTAATCGCTTCAAGAGTCCAATCTGACGACCGCGGCAGACCGTATTCTCCACGGGACAAAATATTCAGTCCCTGCATTCCAGTGTTGTACGAAGCACCTCGTAAAACAGTATTCACTGCACGCGCGTCTGATTGTTCCTTAAAGTCAACCTTCTTCAACGAAGAATCAGAGCCAAGTTCATTTTCCTGGGTTTCGGTGTACACCACGGCCATATGAACGTTCCCCAGGGCCTGGACATCAGTATCAGTGCCAGGCGCCGCTTTCACGACAGCTTCAATTTTCGAGGCATCCTCAAGATAAATGGGATTCGTGCTCTGCGTCATTGTCTCAGCAACAGCATCCTCAAGTTCGACGTCTGTCCAGTCAGACCACATACCATCGGCTTCGCTTCGGTATGCGATCGTGACTGCGCCTCCTTTAACACCGTCTTCGAACACAACACCGGCAATAACAACACCTGAAGGAAGATCAGACGCGACGTGCAGAACAGATTCTTCGTTCTCTTCGGGAACTACCTCGGAAGCACTGTAAAGAGAGCGCTGTTCAACCTCAACAAGGAACGGATCTTCACTTTCGCCAGTTCCGTATTCACTTGGAGCGACTTTTTCTTCCATGGGAGCTTCAGCAATGTCTTCCATGCCGTCAATATCAGCAATGGAAACCGTGGCAGGAGCAACATCCATGTCAGAGGGAAGAACTAAGTCAGTAGTAGTCGAAGGCGTCGATGACTGAAGGGCAAAGGCAACAGTGAAAGCGCCCACACTCAGAAGCGACACAATAGACAATCGGCGCACAATTACTCCAAAACGCGGTGACAGATGTTGCTAGTGTGACACATGTTGTTAATGGAAACAATGTGAATTCATCGGTGTCACACCATTGAGCCCCCTATTTGTTACAGGGTCACCGCGCATCCTTCACGAGCAGACTCCAGTATCGCTTCCGTGACTCGCAAGGTTTCTAAAGCTTCACGCATCGAAACATGATTCGCCCCAATACCGTTGATCGCATCGCGGAAGTTCTCCAGTTCAACAACAAGAGGTTCACGCTTATCAATCGCATAGCGAGTCACTGTTCCCTCACTGACCCCCCTAAAAGCTGCCACTTGATCCCACTGAACACGTCTCGAGCCGTTTTCGTAGAACGTCAGGTCCGCCATCGCAGTATCGGCGACCAATGCTCCCTTCTCTCCAACGACAATCGTCGTGCGATCTTTATAGGGAGAAAGCCAGTTGATCTGGTGGTTGACCAAGATGCCATTATCCAAACAGCCCGAAGCAACCAGCATATCTTCATCTTCGCGCCCCGAACGATACGCCGTTTGGGCAAAGACTGTCCGATAGCTGCTCCCCGTCACCCACTGTGCAAGATCAATGTCGTGCGTTGCCAGATCCTTCACTACCCCGACGTCGGAAATACGCGCCGGGAAAGGTGATTGCCTCCTGGTTGAAATCTGAAAGATTCTTCCAAGCTGACCGTCAGCAATGCGCTGGCGCATTTGCATAAGCGCAGGGTTACAGCGCTCAACATAGCCAACTGCACCGATAACACCAGCATTATCGAATGCTTCAACGATCTTCTTGCCCGCTTCGTATGACGCGGCAAGTGGCTTTTCAACCAATGTGTGAACACCAGCGTCAGCAAGGCTCAGTGCCGCTTGCTCGTGGAACACCGTCGGTACAGCAACGATCGCCGCATCGATACCTTGGGAAATCATGTCATCAACGCCGGGCAGAACTTTCATGCCATTGGCGACACCAAAGCGATCTCCTGCCGGATCAACAAGGGCAACCAGTTCAACTCCATCGGTTTGTCGAGCAATACGAACGTGATGGCGCCCCATTGAGCCAATGCCTAGGATGCCCAAACGAATAGTCATCGAAACCTCACACCCCAGCGCGAGCAAGCGTGTTGACAGCTTCAACGATGCGTTCACGTTGCTGGTCGGTCAAGGATGGATATACGGGCAACGACAATACCTCGCGCGTAGCGCGAAGCGTATTGTCGAGTTCGGCCGATGGCGCATAGGGTTTCAATGACTCAAGCCTATGATTCGGAATCGGGTAATACACTCCGCTCCCCACTCCCCATTCCTTGGCCAATGCCTTCATGAAACGATCTCGATCAGTATCAATCAGACGAATCGTGTACTGGTGATATACGTGAGTCGCTCCCTCGGCGACACGAGGAACAATTACTCCTTCTAAATGAGTGTCAAAGAATGTGGCATGAGCTTGACGTTGCTTGGTCCACTGTCCGACTTTCGTCAATTGCACCCGCCCGATTGCCGCATGGATGTCGGTCATGCGGTTGTTCAAGCCAATCAGCTCATTCGCATACCGTTGTTCCATACCTTGGTTACGCAAAAGACGAACGTTTCGTGCAATCGTCTGATCCGTTGTCGTCACCATGCCACCCTCACCGGATGTCATGTTCTTCGTCGGATAGAAACTGAAAGCTCCAAATGCTCCAAATGTTCCAACGAATTGACCATGAAGCTGAGCCCCGTGCGCTTGGGCTGCGTCTTCAAAGAGCATAAGCGAATATTTGTCCGCAAGCGCTTTCAGCTCATTCATCGGCGCCGGATGACCATAGAGGTGAACCGGCATAATAGCTTTCGTTCGCTCGGTGATTGCATTTTCAACCGAAGCGGGACTCAGACAGAACGTGTCAAGATCAATGTCAGCAAAAACAGGCGTTGCCCCGGCGAGTGCAACTGCATTGCCCGTTGCTGCGAAAGTAAACGACGGAACAATAACCTCGTCGCCGACGCCGATCCCCGATGCAAGAAGGCCCAGATGAAGCGCAGAAGTTCCTGAATTAACGGCAACGGCGCTGGCGCCACCAGCAAGCTGAGCTGAAAACTCGTTTTCAAATGCGGCGACTTCTTTACCCTGGGCAAGCATTCGAGAACGTAAAACTCGGCAGACCGCTTCTACTTCCTCTTCGCCGATCAGAGGATGGGCGGCAGGAATCATTTCAGGCATCAGTCATCGTCTTTCGTCAGGACAGTATCGCCAACGACAGTGTAGGTTTCACCTGTTTTGGGGCAACGCAAACGCGACGGTTGCCCCTCAATTTCTTTCAGTGGAACGCCAGCCGTTCCTACCCAGCCAATCTGTCGGGCAGGAACACCAGCGACAAGGGCATAGTCTGGAACATCTCGTGTAACAACAGCGCCTGCTGCAACCATCGCCCAACGACCAATTGAGACGGGAGCAACCACAACAGCTCGCGCTCCCACCGAAGCTCCATCACCAATTGTGACGCCGACAGGTTGCCAATCATCAGCAGATTTGATGGAGCCATCTACGTTCACTGCTCGTGGAAAATGATCGTTTGTCAGGACGACTGCTGGCCCAATAAAAACTCCGTCACCCAATAGGGCAGGTTCGTACACCAAGGCATAGTTCTGAACTTTGCAGTTAGCTCCCAGTCTGACGCCTTCGCCGATATACACGCCACGACCGATGATGCAGTTCTCGCCCAGAATCGCGGCCTCACGAATCTGAGCGCAATGCCAAACCGCGCACGAAGACGGAACAGAGGCGCTCTTGCTCACATCCGCGCTTGCTTGAATACTCACCGGTCGTCCTTTCATAGGCAACGCTCCTACTGTACCGGCGACGTTTCTTTCCCATCAATGCTCGCCGTCCCCATACATTCACGTCGCCACACTGCATATAAGAGTGCGAGAATAGCGATCATGAGGATTGATGACGATACGTGGATCATCATCCCTACGTACAACGAGGGACAGATGATCGGCACCGTTATCGATGCTTTGATGCCTTATTTTTCTCGGATTCTCTGTGTAGACGACGGGTCAAACGATGATTCTGCCAAGGTCGCCCGCTCACATGGAGCCACTGTCATTACCCACCCGATCAATCTTGGTCAGGGCGCAGCTCTGCAAACAGGAATCGAATGGGTGAAGACTCACACATCGGCACGCTGGATTGTCACTTTTGATGCTGACGGTCAACACGATCCGAAAGATGCTCGTTCAATGGTGGAATACGGGAAAGAGAATCAGCTGGGATTCGTGCTTGGATCTCGTTTCTTAGGAAAAGACGGCAAGTCCGTTCCGCTACGACGTCGCGTTGCTCTCAGAACAGTGGCATTCATTTCCGGTTTACTCGGGGGACTTCGTCTGTCAGATGCACACAACGGGCTTCGAGCTCTGAACCGTGATGCTTTTAGCCACGTGCAACTGAATCACAACCGCATGGCACACGCCTCAGAGATTAATTCTCAGTTGGCACGCACACACTTGCCTTATGCTGAATACCCGGTCCACATCACCTATTCGGACTATTCACAAGCTAAGGGACAATCCCTTTTAAACGGCGTCAATATTCTTGTTGATCTTATGTGGGAGCGATGATGACAGAGTATTTCCTTATCCGCGCCCTACTGATCATCGGTCTTGCCCTTGTCACGTGGCTACTGGTTCGCCCAGTTCAAAGCCAATCGCATCTCGCCGTGCAACGGCTACTGATCCTCTCAATCGTTATCTTTGCCATCATCACACTCTTGTATCCGCCACTTCTAAACCAGATTGCGCGGGTTGTCGGTGTAGAACGGGGCATTAACCTTTTGGTCTACGCCCTCATTATCTGCGTACTCGCCCAGATGAGCGCGTCGTATCGCAATTCCATGGCGCTGGAAAAACGAATCACTCTCCTTGCCCGCCAAATCGCGCTTCGCACCGACCCGCCTTCGCACGAATCCCCTCTGACGACGCATACTCACACCAACGACGAGCCTGGGAATCCCTCACGTGAGGCAAGTAGCACTCTGCACAACACGGGCGATTAAAAACGCCACTTTTGGGTGCCCAACCGCCAAAAACGCTTCTATTCACGCTACGATCAACACCGATGAGTAAAAAAACGTTGAAGAATCGGGCAAACCTGGTTCAGCACGCTGCGCGGAACCCCTTCCGTTTTGGTGTTCTGCGAACCGTGCTCGCATCTCTTTTGACCGTGACGCTATTCGTTGGCTCCACCGCGGCTTTCGTCTATCGGAGCCTTGCCAATCAGGTGAAGAATGCGTCACTGGATATTTCCGCGCTTGAGGCACCTCAATCCACCAAACCAGAACCAATGAAGCTCATCGATGCTTACGTGGGGCAACCGATCAATATTCTTGTCTCCGGTGTCGACTCACGCTATAACCAAAGCTCTGACTACGGTGACGCCGAAGAACTGACGACGATTCAGTCCGACACGACGATGATCGCCCATATTTCCGCCGATCGTTCGGAAGTCACATTTGTCTCCATTCCCCGTGATCTTTTGACCGATATCCCTTCGTGTATGCGTTCAGATGGTTCGATCACATCGTCGTACTACGGAATGTTTAACTCGGCATTTGCAATGGGAGCAGGTACAAACGATCTGGCAGGTGGCGTTGCCTGCACCAAAGCAACAGTCGAAGAACTGACCGGTTTAACGATTGATGGATTCATTGTTGTTGACTTCACCGGCTTTAAAGGGTTGATCAATGCTGTCGGTGGAGTGTGGCTAGATATTCCTGAAGAAATGTACGATCCCGCATCCGGTCTCGATCTTGAGGCAGGGTGCCAGTACCTCGATGCGAATAGCGCGCTAGCGTACGCGCGCGCTCGTAAAAATGTCGGCGACGGTTCAGATATTTCTCGTATTGGACGCCAGCAACAGCTGATCGCGGCAGCGCTTCGTGAACTTTTCTCCCGAAACTTTGTTACCGATTTTCCCGCCCTGATTTCTTTCGTTCAGGCAGCAATTGCTTCTCTTACAGTGTCACCGAATTTCGGCGACATTAACGCTGATGCCGGTCTGTTTGCTTCCATGCTGAAATTGCAGGCATCGAACATTCGCTTCACAACGATGCCGTGGGCTGAAGCCCCCGAGGATCCCAACCGAGTGATTGAGATTGAACACCTTTCGCGACCGCTGTGGCAGGCATTAGCGGCTGACACTCAACTACCGGGAGGTACAGAGTACACAGACGGGACCGGGGCTCAAATGACGATCCCTTATGAAGACGCAACTGCTGATTCCACTCAATCAGTTGCTCATGCTTCTTCCTCCTCTTCCGGCGGAGTCATTGAAGAACAAGATGTATCCGACACAACTGCCGTGTCAGATACTGCATCATCTGCTTCCACCGACACCGCTCAATCTGTCCCTGCAACCTGTCCCCCGAACCGATGAGCACCGAACTTCCCTCTTTCGTCCCTTCGTCTGGTCGCAAGCGTCCTACACGCGCGGATGTAAAGAAGGTGAATGGCGAGACACGCCACCCTGATTCTCCGGGCATTCCTCGCCTCTCTGTCGAACAGCGAGCTATTTCGTCCTCAGCATCGGGATCAGATTCGAAGGATCAGGTTCTTCAGCGCCCCGTTATTCGGCTCCGTGAACGCCCTCGTGTCAGCGGTATTGCGGCAGACGATGCCGAACCACAGGCGTGGCGAATCGGATCAGAATCAGCAGATGAACAGATGCCGAAGCGTTCTTTGCTCCCAACAACCGCTGACCAACCTGCTGAAAATCTTCCCCCATCTTTTGCTCCCGGGCGCAAACATCGCGTGGGGCGAAACTCAGCTTCAAGCGAGCATCGGCAAACAGCGAATCCCCCTGCTTATACTCCGGATCGCACGATGTCGAAGCGTGGCGAGTTCACTCATGCTCCACGTACTCAGGAATCTCGCCAACGTGGCATGTCCACAACCACGTCTTCTGTTCAACGCTTTCAACCGCGGGGTCAATCAACGAACGCCCTCTCTTCGAAAGCGTCACTTCGTCACCCTGTAGTACCAAAGAAGCGTTCTGCTCATTGGGGGCGCAAACTCGTCTCCCTTGTGGTCGCCCTTCTTGTTCTGATCGTTGCGTGGGGAGCTTTTTTGATGTGGGATGCTAATTCTCACCTTGGCCGAACAAACGCTTTGACAAGCGGAGCGAATACGCCCGGCACAACCTATCTTTTAGCGGGATCTGACTCCCGCGCAGACGGCGCAGTTCAGGATGGTTTCGACGAGAATGATCGCTCGGACACCATTATGTTGATTCACGTCGCTCAGAATGGTCAAGCAACAGCCCTCTCCATCCCGCGCGACAGCTACGTGGAGATCCCCGGCTATGGCTGGGACAAGATCAATGCTTCTTTCGCATATGGTGGAGCAAATCTGCTGACACAGACAGTTGAAAATCTGACCGGATTGCACGTTGATCACTATGTTCAGGTCGGCATGGGTGGCGTTGCGAATATTGTCGACGCCGTTGGCGGAATCAATGTATGTTTCGACGGTGATGTCAGCGATGATCCTTCTGGGCTTGTCTGGCAAGCTGGATGTAGCGACGTTGATGGGATGACAGCCCTAGCCTTCTCACGTATGCGCTACTCGGATCCGAAGGGCGATATTGGTCGTGCCGAGCGACAGCGTCAGGTGATTTCAAAAGTTATTGACAAGTCCGCAAGCATCGGAACATTTGTTAACCCCGCACGTACTTTGCGCCTTGAACGAGCTGGCTCTGAGTCTTTCACTGTTGATGAGGATTCGTCCGTTGTCGATGTTGCGAAGCTTGTTTTGGCGTTCCGCTCTGCATCGAATAACGGATTGATCGGCGCGCCCCCAATCGATGAGGTTAACTATCAGACTGATATGGGCACCTCTGCTGTCCTTCTTGAAGGAACAACAGCCCCTGATTTCTTTGAGAAGCTACGTTCAGGCACACTCTCCACCGAAGATTTCAATATCTTCAATGGTTAAATTCTCAGTTTCAAGCTGAAGATAATGCAACGGTGTGTGGGGGATGGTCGTTACGACCATCCCCCACACCGCAAGTAATCGAAGACTTACTTCACGTACTGTGTCACGTCGATATGGCGAGGTCCGGCCTGCCAACCGGAGAAACTTGACTCCAAAATATCGTGAAGTGTATGGCGTGCTACCCACCCGAGTTCTCCACTGATCCGTGTTGCGTCCCCAACAAGGACGGGGGGATCACCCGCACGCCGCTCTTCCTCAACGACGTCGAAATCCCAACCGGCAACGCGTCGCAGTCCGTCAATAATTTCGCGGACAGAGGTGCCCCTCCCGGTTCCAACGTTGAAGACGTTATGTTGAAGCGGACGAGAATTAGCAAGAGCATCGAGGGCAACAATATGAGCTTCTGCAAGATCTCGGACATGGATGTAGTCGCGGACGCATGTACCGTCCGGAGTGTCATAATCCGATCCGAAAATCCTGGCGGGCTCATCGCGTTCAACACGATCGAGAACCATCGGAACCACGTTCAAGATTGCAGAATCTGCTAGATCATTCCAGCCAGCACCGGCAACGTTAAAGTAGCGCAACCCGATCCATTTGAGGCCCCATGCGACCTCACAGTCATGCATCATCCACTCGCCGATGAGCTTTGTTTCACCATAGGGGCTAATCGGATGGCATTCGGTATCTTCGCTGATGATATGAACGTCCGGCATTCCGTAAACAGAGGCTGACGATGAGAAGATGATCTGATCAATACCAGCGTCGTTCATGGCGCGAAGGAGATTCGCGAGGCCACCAATGTTCTGCTGGTAGTACCACATAGGGCGTCGAACCGACTCCCCTACCTGCTTTCGTGCTGCACAATGAACAACGGCAGTGACGTCTTCATCCAGCATGACGTTCGCAAGATCTGTGCTTGCGCTATCGGTAGCGATATCAAGAGTAATGAGTTTTGCGCCTTCTACCCTTGATGCTGTGCCCGTTGAAAGATCATCGACAACGATGACTTTTTCGCCTCGTTCCAATAGGAGTCTAACTACGTGGGATCCGATATATCCAGCGCCACCAGTGACAAGTTTGCTCATGCTTTAATCCTAGTCGTCGCATAGCCGCCTCAATGGAGTTCGTCGGTTTCTTCCGCCTTTTGTCCATCTATTGACGAGGCCGCGCTAGGCGTACTTCCGCCACAACCACAGTGCAAGCCACGATGCCCGCGGGAATTGTCCGGAGCCACGTTTGTCTTGACGTTTATGTTTAGCTCAGCGAAGCTTTCACTTTGTCAGCTAGGACGCGCCCCTTTTCCGTTGCAACGTCACGCAGAGAAAGTTGGAATTGGCGCATCTGGGAGCGCAATTCCTCGGCCTGGGCTCCTTCACCTGCTCCAAGGATTCGTGTTGCCAGAAGACCCGCATTGCGCGCACCGGCAATCGAAACCGTAGCAACGGGAACGCCTGCCGGCATCTGGACGATCGAGTGCAGGGAATCGACACCATCGAGGTGTTTGAGAGGAACGGGAACACCGATGACTGGAAGTTCCGTAAGGGCTGCGAGCATACCCGGCAGGTGCGCCGCACCGCCTGCGCCGGCGATAATGACGCGCAAACCCCGAGCAGAAGCGCTTCGCCCGTACACAACCATGTCTTCGGGCATGCGGTGTGCAGAGACCACACCGATCTCGCAGGCGATACCGAATTCTGCGAGCGCAGCAACAGCGGGTTCCATGGTGGGCCAGTCGGAATCGGATCCCATAACGATACCGACTGCAGGGTTGTCTCCGGTCTTTGTCAGAGTGATTTTGAGCTGGTGTGTTTCGGTGGTCATCGATGGCTCCTTCACTAAAACGGTCAATGGGGCATGTATGCGGGCACGATTACGGATCGGGGTGTGATTGCCACCCGGCCTCGTCGGTGACGAAGAACGAGAGGCGAAATGTGAGCGTTAGCCACGCAGAGCGGAGACAACGGCTTCAGCTTCGGCGCGCGCAACGGCTGGGTCCTTGTCGACGACAGTGACGTGGCCGAGTTTGCGCCCGGGGCGAACCTCTTTGCCATAGAGATGCACTTTGGCGCGCGGGTGGTCAGCGAGCGCAGAGGCGAGGTGGCGTGCTGGGTCGTCGAATTCGGAGCCAAGCAGGTTCACCATGACCGCGTGTGTTCCAGGATTGACGAGGTCTGTTGAACCGAGAGGCAGGTCAAGGACAGCGCGAAGATGCTGTTCGAATTGACTGGTGAACGCCCCATCGATCGTCCAGTGGCCGGTGTTGTGTGGGCGCATCGCAAGCTCGTTCACAAGGACGTGCTGGTCGCTTCCTTGTCCGACGACGAACATTTCGACGGCCAGGACACCCGTGACGCCAAGTTCACGCGCGACCGTTTCACCAATCGATGTGGCCTGGGAAAGGGTTTCCTCAGTCAGGCCTTGAGCAGGCGCGGTAACCACGGAGCAGACTCCGTCTACCTGTTCGGTGGATGCGACCGGCCAGGACGCGATCTGACCTGAGGGAGTACGTGCGCTAAGGGAGGCGACTTCTGAGGTGAAGGGGACGCAGTCTTCGGCAAGAAGAGTTCCTTTGGCAAGCCAATCGGCGGCGTCTTCAGCTTGGTGAATCACTCGTACACCGTGGCCGTCGTATCCGCCGACCGGAGTCTTCACGACGATCGGCCATGTGCCGGCATCACCGAAAGAGGCGAGTTCTTCAAGGGTGGACACTTTCGCCCAACGGGGACATGGAATGCCCAGCTCGGTGAGCTTTTCGCGCATTGCAAGTTTGTCTTGGGCATACAGCAACGCGGTTCGCGGGGGCTCTGCCCGAAGGTGGTCCTTGGCGACATCAAAGACTGAAGCCGGAATATGTTCGTGTTCGAACGTGACCACATCCGCGCCGTCAATCAGCTGTGCAACGGCGTCGGTATCGCCTGGCATTCCAATGATCGACGTGGCGAGTGCCTGTCCTGTTGAGCCATCCGAGGATTCAACAAGCGCACGAAGTTCAAGGCCTAGGGCGATCGAACTTTCCGCCATCATTCGGGCAAGCTGCCCACCGCCAATTACTGCAACGACCGGACGAGTGTCCTTGGCTTGATCCATGGCTCTTAATCTAGTCGCAAGGGGCTTATGGGCGCACCTACGTTCACGGCGACGCCAGAGCCTCAGTGTTCTTCCATTGGGATGCGCGCGAAAGCAACGCCATTTTCAGAAGCGACGAGAACGACGCCCCATCGAGACAACCGACCCCTGTGGCATGACGTGATCCGGGTCCATCGAAGCAGGAATCGCAGAAAGCGAAACGGTGAAAACCGGAGGATGATTTTGCGTCAGTTCCAGACGCCCACCCATCGCTTGAGTCAGGTCTTTCGCCAGCGCTAAGCCGATCCCCGTCGAACCGTGGCCGGAAACTCCCTTGGCAAAAATATCGGGAGCAAGATCATCGGCGACACCCGGTCCTTCGTCTGAGACTTCGATAATGACTCCGCGCTTGTTCGCCGACTTCCGTGCGACGACCAGGGTTGCGCCTTCACCGTAGTTCAGCGAATTTTCAATCAATGTGGCAAGGACCTGGGAAAGCTTGCCGGCGTCGGCAAGCAACGGCAGTTCAGCTTCGTCGGTGAATACGAGGCTGCGCCCGGCTTTTTCGAACGCGGATTCCCATTCTTCGCGCTGTGTGTTGAACGCTTCAAGAATGTGGATTGCTTCAGTTTGCGCAGATGCTCGGGTGTTCGCGTCGAGTAGCTCAGTCACAACGCCTGTGAGGCGTTCGACCTGTTCGAGACAGTTGCGAGCTTCTTCTTGCACCTCGGGTTCAGTGGAGATCATTTCAATCTCTTCGAGGCGCATGGAAAGTGCAGTCAGTGGAGTGCGAAGCTGATGTGACGCATCGGCTGCGAACTGACGTTCGGCAGCTAGCCTACCCGCCATGCGTTCACTGGTACGCGACAGTTCTTCTTGGACCAAGTCGATTTCTTCGATGCCTGAGGGTTTGACCTGAGCACGAACCTGGCCCGAACCGACCTGCTCAGCGTGGGCTGCCAGGTAGATGAGGGGCGCGGATAGCTGGCGTGAAAAGCGGAAGGCAAGGGCTGAACCAACCAGCAGGCACACTGCGATTCCGGCAATAAAGATTCCGAACACGAATGCGATACGTTTCAGCGTTTGTTCTGCGGATACTTCCATGCGGACCGATGTTCCCGCCGTGGATGACGCATGCACGACGAACGACATTCCCTGGGGTTTTTCTCCGGCAAGCATCAGTCCGTGTTGGCGCGTGTTCACACTGATATAAGCATTACCCTGCATGTCGGTCACTGGTTTCGCCAAAGAAGTGACCGTGTCTTGATCGACATCTGCACCAGTCGCTATACGACGATCGATGGTGTTCACAATCGTCTGTGCTCTGGCTTGGACGCGCTCCTGATCAGAGTTCCACACAATGGTGGACGTTGCGACCGCACCGGGAATACCCATCAGGAAACACACCACTGCAACAGCAGTGACAATCATGCGAACGGCTTTTTTACGCATGGTTCCCTTTCATTCCCTACGATTCCCGGCGAAGCAATGCTGTCAGATCGTTGCCTGAAATAGGCTACCCGCGGCGAAGGATTCGCCGCGGGCCCCATAAGGTTTTCAGTGTGTCAGCGAACTTCGAAACGGAAGCCCATACCCCTGACGGTGGTGATGTAGTGCGGTTTAGTCGCGTCATCGCCAAGCTTTCGACGAAGCCACGAGACATGCATGTCCAGAGTCTTCGTGGATCCTGTCGGGTCCGATCCCCAGACCTCACGCATCAGAGCGTCACGTTCGACAACGCTTCCCGCGTCGCGAAGCAGTACGCGCAACAGGTCGAATTCCTTCGCCGTCAGCTGTAATTCTGTTGAACCAACGAAAGCACGGTGAGCGTTCACATCAACGCGAACATCCTGAGCGCCCAGATCACCCTCGACGCTTTCGGTTCCTGTGCGACGCAGAAGAGCACGGACGCGCGCAAGAAGTTCTGCAAGGCGGAAAGGTTTGGTCACGTAATCATCGGCGCCGGTATCCAGGCCAACAACCATATCGACTTCATCGGTGCGCGCTGTCAGGATCAGAATCGGAACGTTCTTTCCCGACGCACGAATTTCACGCGCGACATCCAGACCATCCATGTCTGGAAGGCCAAGGTCGAGCAGAACGAGGTCAGCGCCATCTACTTCAGCGAGTGCGCCACGACCAGTGCCGTGCGCACGCACTTCGTAGTTCTCGCGGCCAAGGGCGCGAGCGAGAGGTTCGCTGATCGCGGGATCATCTTCAACGAGCAGAACAGTAGTCACGTGTCCCATCATATACTTTCAAGATAATTTCTTTCAGATTTCTTGACCTTTTGGACACGGGTTTGTTGAGAAGCTCATGCACGTCAAAGTGCCCGGCCTCGTACCTAAAAGCGGCACCCCTTAGTCTTGGAGCGTCAGCAAGTAGGGGGAAACCGGACCAAATCCGTGGAGGTCCGCGGAGGGGAATTCCTCCAAGCGATACCCATCCCCCGCCTTCGAAGCAACGGCAGTAGCGGTCGCTGGGTCCGTCAAAATCTGACCGACCGGCGCAATATCAACCAAACGAGAAGCCAAGTTCACCGTCGGGCCGAACACGTCACCCGAACGTGAGAAGACATCGCCACGGACGAAAGATGCACGAACAGGAAGAATCGTATCATCCGCATTCAAGCGCTCAATCAGCGAAAAAATCACGTTCAAACCGGTCTCAAGATCATCGGCAATGTACAAAACAGCATCGCCCAGCGTCTTCACCACGCGACCGCCAGCCTGCGTGATCGCCTGACGCGATTCGGATTCAAAGTGCTCGATCAGTTCGACGACCTCACCACCCAGGATTGTCGACGACGACGTGTAGGACACCATGTCAACAAAGCCCAACGAACGATTGAGTGGGAACCGAGCCTTGGAGTTCTCGTGACCGCGCTGGGACACTTCCTTATCCAAGCGCGACAGCAATGCCTCCATCTGACGCTGCCACGAGTGAATGAACATCCTCTCGAATGCCTCGACACGGTCCTTCATATGGTCGAGAACGTAGAGGCGAGCCGTCGTGTCATCCAAGCCTAGGCGTCGCACCGCGTCTTCAACAAGCGCTTCACACTGCCACAGCGCTAGACGATCGGCCAAGTGGGAATTCGCCCTCAGAAGCGAATGGCTGGTTGCCGTGTCAATCGCCTGTGAATCAATCATGTCGTTCCACGAGACGAACACGTCCAGATCACGTTCGGTGAACGTCTTTTCGCCAGGCTCAGGGGGGCGGAATCCCAGTGAATTCCAAAAGTCATTGATTTGTTCAACGGTAGTACCAGCGTGCTGGGCAAGCTCGTCGGCACTCATCGTCAGAGGACCGCCCAAAAGGCGGGGAACGTAGCGTTTAACGGTCTGGTGATCGTCCGAAGTAGGGGGCTGAGACTGGTGAGCTTGAGATTCGCCATTGGGCACAGCGCTGTCCATCTCTCCCCTTCACATACAGATTCACACAGATACTTTAGTAGCGTACATCACGTTTGACAGATTCGTGCAGTTACTGCACACAATCGTCAAGATGTATCAATTGCCGATTGAAAAGACAAAATAGACCTATGCGTTTTCTTCTTGCCTCAAAGTCACCGGCTCGCCGAGCAACTCTGATTTCCGCTGGAATCACGCCTATTGTTCGCGTGTCCGACGTTGATGAAGACCTCGTACTCGCCGACTTCTGCGCGCGTAGCGTCGGCGCTCCTTCGCCCGGCGATCAGGTGACAACGCTGGCAGACGCGAAGTGCGGTGCGGTCATTTCCGGCTTGGTCGATGGCACGATTACGATCGACGAGGCCCACTGCGAACGCCTCCTCGTCGTTGCGTGCGATTCGATGCTGTTGCAGGACGGGCAGATGCTGGGCAAGCCCCACACTGCAGAAGTTGCACGCGAGCGCATCCGAGCTTTCAGAGGCTCCGAAGCGCTTCTGTGGACCGGTCATAGCGCAGCGCTCGTTGAGCGAGACCCCTCTACCCCGCTAGGTTCCTACGCTCTGATTGCGCGCACCCACGCCTCGACTTCAACCATCGTCCGATTCGGCTCGATGAGCGACGCCGAGATTGATGCCTACGTAGACTCCGGCGAACCGCTCCACGTTGCGGGGTCTTTCACGATCGACGGCCTTGGCGGGCCCTTCATTGCCGGGGTCGACGGCGATCACCACAACGTTGTCGGGATTTCACTCCCACTGGTTCACACGATGGCTGAAGAAGTTGGTGTTTTCTGGCCGGATCTCTGGGATCATCGCCAACCTCGCTGATCTTTCCCGGCATTTGGGAACACTTATCACACCGTGCAAACGTGCCGAAAGGCGGAATGGGCACTCCACAGCGGGCACTCTCGCTTTACAGTAAGCCCATGGATACGAATCAGGCATGGGGCATTGGCCTCGCAACAGTGACGAAGAACGGCGAGACTCTCGACGTCTGGTACCCGCACCCACACTTGGGTCAGATGGAACCCGGCGATGACGCAGATCTGCTCGACACCCTGACTCACATGCAGCGCCACGATGATGCGCGTGGTGTTCGCACCACGGTTGTCACCTGCAAGTCAGATCTGGACGATCAACCGCAGTCCACTGCGGATTCCTACCTGCGCCTCCACCTGCTTTCCCACCGATTGAAAGAGCCGAACACCATCAATCTTGACGGTATTTTTGCTCGCCTCCCCAACGTCGTATGGACCTCCGAGGGCCCGTGCGCAGTCGCAGACTTCGAAGAAACACGTCTGCGTATGCGCGCTCACCTTGGCCACCCGGTCACCGTGATCGGCGTCGACAAGTTCCCCCCGATGGTGAACTACGTCGTGCCGAAGGGCGTGCGTATTGCAAACGGCGCAACCGTACGCCTGGGCGCCTACTTGTCCGAAGGAACAACCGTCATGCACGCCGGCTTCGTGAACTTCAACGCCGGCACGCTCGGTCGATCCATGGTTGAAGGCCGTATCTCTCAGGGCGTTGTCATCGACGACGGTTCCGACGTGGGCGGTGGCGCATCCACGATGGGCACCCTGTCCGGTGGCGGTCGCCAGCGCGTGAAGCTTGGTAAGCGCTGCTTGCTCGGTGCAAACTCCGGTCTCGGAATTCCTCTTGGCGACGACTGCGTTGTCGAAGCTGGTCTGTACTTGACCGCAGGAGCAAAGGTTGCCGTCATGGAATCCGGCGGCGTCGTCCCCGGTTCGAACGGCCTCTTCGCAGAACCTCGGACGGTCGCAGCGCGCGAGCTTGCAGGCGCGTCAAATGTTCTGTTCCGACGCAATTCTCAGTCGGGTCGAATCGAAGCACTGGCCCGCGGTGGCAAGGGCATCGAATTGAACGATGAGCTACATGCAACCAACTGATGAAGGCTCGATCCTTTTCACGCTCACGGGGGTGGCAGACCGCAGTCTGCCCCCCCGTTGACGTTCAGTTGATCAGCCTCGCCGGTTGATCGGCCTCGTCCCCACGTGGCAAGGACTTTGGCTACACGCCGAGCGCAAACCCGACAGCGCGTTAGTCAATCACGCGAGCCGAACGCTGGCGAAGAAGCACATAGTCGCGCTCAGTCGCGCCAACGTACACCTGGCGCGGGCGACCAATCTTCGTCGACGGATCCTCGGTCATTTCAACGTACTGCGCAATCCAACCGGGCAGGCGACCAAGTGCAAACAGGGGCGTGAACATCTTGGTCGGGAATCCCATCGCCGAGTAGATCAGACCCGTGTAGAAGTCGACATTCGGGTAGAGCTTGCGCTCCTTGAAGTAATCGTCATTCAGAGCGATATCTTCAAGCTCCATCGCAATATCCAGGAGCTCGTCGCGCTTGCCGAGGCGAGACAGAACATCGTGTGCGGTTTCCTTCACCAGAGCCGCGCGCGGATCGTAGTTCTTGTACACGCGGTGCCCAAAGCCCATCAGACGTACACCTTCCGCCTTCGACTTCACCTTGTCTACATAGCTCTGAACCGACTCACCTGTGTCGCGAATCTGATTGAGCATGCGCAGAACCGCTTCATTCGCGCCACCGTGCAACGGACCAGCAAGGGCGCCCACACCGGCCGCAACAGACGCATACAGGTTCGCCTGCGAGGAGCCGACCAGACGAACGGTCGAGGTCGAACAGTTTTGTTCGTGATCAGCATGAAGAATCAGCAACATATCGAGTGCTCGAACAATCGCAGGATCAATGTCGTACGCCTGATAGGGCATGCCGAAGGTCATGCGGATGAAGTCTTCGGTGTAGCTACGTTGCGAGTCTGGGTACAGCAGTGGCAAGCCTGCGGCGCGCTTCGCGATGTAGCTGATCATGGTCGGCACCTTTGCCAGCAGAAGAACCAGCGCGGTATCCAGCTGAGTGCGGTCGCGCGGATCAAGCGTGTCTTCGTAGTAGGTTGCCAGGCCTGCGACACCCGCTTGGAGAATCGCCATGGGGTGGCCCCTGTGCGGGAACGCCGTGAAGAAGGCCTTGAAGTCTTCGTGAAGCAAGCGGTGGCGCTGGACGGAGCGAATGAAACTTTCCAGCGTGGAGGCGTCAGGGAGTTCGCCGTAGATCAGCAGGTAGGCGACCTCTAGGAACGACGAGCGCTTTGCCAATTGTTCGATCGGGTAACCGCGGTAGCGCAGAATTCCCGCACCACCATCGATGTAGGTAATCGCAGATTGGCACGATGCTGTGTTCGTAAAACCGGGGTCGAGGCTGACTACGTCGCCGTCGGCGAGCAAGCGGGAGACGCTCAAGCCATCATTACCGACGGAGGCGCTGGTGCGCGGGAGAACGATCTTCTTTTCCCCGACGGTAAGCACGCCGTCGGGAGTAGCGTCGACCGTTTCCACTTTTGCCTTGGCCATGAGGACTCCTTAACACGTTGGGCGATGCGGAGCCATGCAAGCACACAGGTTGGAAGAATGCGCAAAAGCGCTTTCGTTCTCAACGAGTCGCTTCACTGCGACCACAATCGCCACTTAGGACGAAAGTCCGTTATTTCTGTCACTCTATACGCCGTTGTTCGACCTGTAAAGCACTAGAACGTCAAACTTTCTCCGATTTATTGTAAAAGACTAGTCAACAACACGCTAAGTGTGGGTCATTATTTGAAGATAGACAGACACCAGACCCGGGAGAGTTTCCCTTTACACAAGGAAAGTAACGCACATTTCAAGGCGCTGCGAGGCAGCCTCGATACGCTCATCACTTGCCGTCAGAGCCACTCGCACGCGCCCCTTTGCAGCCTCCCCATAGAAATCGCCGGGGGCAACCAGAATTCCCAGTTTCGCGAACGCGTCAACCAACGCCCACGAATCCTGCGTGTGCGGATGGGCGAGCCAGAGATAGAGTCCGGCAACAGAGTTCTCATCATTCACGAGGCCGGCTTTAGCGCACGCTTGGACCAGCCTGTTACGTCGTCGTTCGTACACAGCACGCTGAGCCTCGACATGCGCCTCGTTGCGAAGAGCGATTGCCATCACATGCTGAACGGGAGCAGGAACCATCAGACCAGAGTGCTTACGAACATTGATAATCGGAACAAGCAGATCCGGATCCCCGTAAATCAAAGCACCGCGGTAACCGGCACAATTTGACTGCTTCGACAGCGAGTACAGAACCAACAAGCCACTAGGGTCATCGCCACAGACCTCGCGATCAAGAAGAGAAGGAATTCCTTCTAAAGTCCACGGCTCTTCCCAGGGCAGAGCCGCATAGCATTCGTCGGACACGACAACGGCATCGTGCTCGCGCGCCCACTGACGAACGGCACGAAGTTCGTCGACTGACAGGACATGACCATCCGGGTTTCCAGGAGAATTGAGGAAAACAAGAACGGCATCCGGCCACGTATCCGGCTTCCTAGGATCAACTGGAACGGGAGTTGCTCCGCCAAGACGCGCGCCAATGTCATAGGTCGGATAAGCAACCTCTGGGACAAGCACCATATCTCCCGGGCCAACTCCCAGCAAACGCGGAATCCAGGCAACCGCTTCCTTCGAACCGATGGTGGGAATAACACCGGACAAGCCAACGTCCACCATATTGCGACGTTGCCCCCATGCGAGGATCGCTTCGCGCACTTCCTGAGTGCCAATGACCGTCGGATAACCGTGGGCATCCGACGCTACCGAAAGTGCGTCGCGGATAAAATCCGGAGTCGAATCGACGGGGGTTCCCACCGAAAGATCGCAGATCCCATCTGGATGCGACGAAGCAAGCGCCTTCGCGGGAGCAAGCTGATCCCACGGAAATTCAGGAAGATTTAAAGAACGAGGCAAGCGGGTCATATAGACACGTTAGCGACTCAGTCCTGATTTTGCGGAGGAAGTCCAGCAATCATCGAATCGTCGAAGTCCTGGACACCGGTCTTCTGCGCACCACCAGGGGAACCAAGATCCTTGAAGAAGTCAGCGTTTGCACGGTAGTAATCCGACCATTCCTCGGGCAGATCGTCCTCGTAGAAAATTGCCTCGGTCGGACACACCGGCTCGCACGCACCACAGTCCACGCATTCTTCGGGGTGAATGTAGAGAGTACGCGCACCTTCGTAGATGCAATCAACCGGGCACTCATCAACGCAAGCGCGATCCTTCACGTCAACACAGGGCTGTGCGATGACGTAGGTCATGGCAACTCCTCATTGGAATCGATAGGGAAGCTTCTGCCCTCTATTATCTCCCCTATGAGTCAAAGTGCCCCACTTGAAAGCGCCAATGCACATAATCCCGCCAAAGACAAGGCCTCGTCCCCCACGAGCGAGACCAACGCGAAGGCGCGATTTTCCAAAGACCCACGGGGCGCAATTCCTGCCAACATAACCGAAGGCGCGAATCTGCCACCACTCCCATGGCTCGCATGGATGCCCGGCGAACGCGTTGTTGTCCGCTACCGTTTAGCCGATGGACTCCATGACGCTCTTGGCACCCTCAAAACAACGTCCCGCGACTACGTCGAGATTGAAACCCGACGTGGACTGGTCCGAGTCGATGCCGAAACCATGGTCACGGGTAAAAGAGTTCCGCCCCCACCAGTCTTCGGATCGTTTCAGAAGGAAAACTGACGGGGACGGAATCTATAGCTGAGCTAGTGAAGCGTGGGCGTGCCACTCACTTCGCTGCGCGACGCTCACGTGCCGCGATCTTGAAACGTTCCTGTGCATCCAAGACGACCTTGCGGACGCGAACCGCTTCAGGCGTGACCTCGACGCATTCGTCGCTAGCCGCGAATTCAAGCGACTCTTCAAGAGTCAACTTGCGCGACGGAGTCAGCGATTCGTACACATCAGCGGTAGCTGAACGCGTGTTCGTCTGCTTCTTCTCACGGCAGATGTTGACGTCCATATCTTCGCCACGCGGGTTTTCACCAACAACCTGGCCTTCGTAAACCTCGGAAGAAGGCTCAACGATGAAGGAACCGCGTTCCTGCAGGTTCGTCATCGCATACGGAGTTGCCTGGCCCGCACGGTCAGCAACCAGCGAGCCGGTCAGACGCTGCTCGATGGCACCCTGCCACGGGGCGTAGCCGTCAGCGATCGACGATGCGATACCGGTACCGCGCGTTTCAGTGAGGAAGCGGGTGCGGAAGCCGATCAGACCGCGCGCCGGAACAACAAACTCCAGGCGGATCCAGCCCGAGCCGTGGTTCGACATGGTTTCCATGCGACCCTTACGAGCTGCCATCAGCTGTGTAACGGAGCCGAGGTACTCTTCGGGAATGTCGATGGTCATACGTTCCATCGGCTCGCTGCGAACACCTTCAATGTCCTTCGTGACAACCTGAGGCTTACCGACGGTCAGTTCGAAGCCTTCGCGACGCATCTGCTCGACCAAGATGGCAAGAGCCAGCTCCCCGCGCCCCTGAACCTCCCACGCATCGGGACGCTCGGTTGGCAGAACCTTCAGGGACACGTTACCCACCAGCTCGCGGTCAAGACGATCCTTGACCTGACGTGCGGTGACCTTCGCGCCCTTGACACGACCAGCCATCGGCGAAGTGTTGATACCGATCGTCATCGAGATCGCCGGATCATCAACGGTGATCAACGGCAGAGGACGAGGATCTTCAAGGTCGACCAGCGATTCGCCGATCATGATGTCTTCAATACCAGCAACAGCGACGATGTCGCCGGGGCCAGCAGTCTCAGCAGAAACGCGCTCCAGGCCTTCAGTGCGTAGCAGTTCGGTGATACGCACGGAACGAATGGTGCCGTCATGGCGGGCAAGACCCACATTCGCACCCTTGGTCAGCGTGCCATTGTGGATACGAAGCAGAGCAAGACGACCCAGGAACGGCGATGCGTCAAGGTTCGTCACGTGTGCCTGAAGCGGAACGTCCTCTTCGTATTCCGGGCCGGGGATACGGTTCAGAATCGTTTCAAACAGGGGCTCGAGATCCTCGGTCGGAAGCTGACCGTCACCGGGGTTTTCCAGCGAGCACACGCCAGCCTTGGCGGACGCGTAAATAACGGGCACATCGAGCAGAGAATCAACATCGGTTTCAATACCGTCATTCAGCAGATCTTCACCCAGCGACAGTAGAAGGTCGGTCGTTTCAGAAACAACCTCTTCGATACGCGAGTCCGGGCGGTCAACCTTATTCACAACGACAACAACCGGGAGCTGTGCCTGCAGAGCCTTACGTAGAACAAAGCGAGTCTGAGGAAGCGGCCCCTCGGAAGCATCGACCATCAGGACAACACCGTCAACCATGGACAGACCACGTTCAACCTCACCACCGAAGTCAGCGTGACCGGGGGTATCAATAACGTTAATGGTGACGCCGTCTTTAAGACCGAGCTTCTGAGCGGCTGGACCACGGTAGTGGACAGCCGTGTTCTTCGCGAGGATCGTAATGCCCTTTTCGCGTTCAAGATCGCCCGAGTCCATGACGCGCTCGCCCGTCTTCTCGACGGTGTCACGGTCAGAAAAAGCGCCGGACTGCCAGAGCATCGCGTCGACCAGGGTTGTCTTACCGTGGTCAACGTGCGCCACGATTGCGACATTACGCAGGTCAGAGCGGGTTGGCATAGATGAACTCCTCAACAACAAATTGGCCAGCAACACCTGAATCAGTCAGTGCGAACATGGCCGGTGGATACGCATTCGACCCACAAAAATAGCTGAAACCAGAATATCGGCTGAACGCTGACATTCCCCTACCCATACCTGCGACGTTCACCACGTCATGTGGGACGCTCATGCACGCTCGCGAGCCGTCGTACTACCGTTATAGACAGGAAGTACGACCGCATGATGCGCCTCGTCGCCCATCATTGTCGAACACCACCCAACCACCCCGAAGCACCCACCACCGAGAGGGACACCGTGCGAATACGCCCGCTCATCGCCCGCACGTACATGAAGTTCTCGCGTTGGACTCTGTCCGCCGAACCACTGCCTGAAAAAGTCATGGTCATCGGCGCACCTCACACGTCCAACTGGGATGGCGTTTTCATGGCGCTCGCATTCTGGTCGATTAACCGCGAGTTCACGTTCCTCGTCAAAGACTCCGTGGTGAAGGTCCCCATATTCGGTAGGTTCGTCACGTGGATCGGCGGACGTGCGATCGATCGCAGCGGTGCACACGGCGTCGTTGGGCAGATTGTGGAGCAGTCGAACGCCGTAGATGAGTTCACCATCGTGCTCACCCCGAAGGGTACGAGGTCCCCGCGCGACTACTGGAAGTCAGGTTTCTACCGCATTGCGACGGGCGCTCACCTGCCTGTTCAGCTCGGGTTTGTCGATAAGAAGACAATGACTTTCGGATGGGGTCATAACATCACCCTGACCGGCGACGTGCGCGCTGACATGGAGGCCATCCGCGAGTTCTACGCTGACAAGGTGGGCGTGAACCCCGAAATGGTGTCGGTTCCGCGCCTGCGCGCTGAGGACGAAGAGGCCTAACCCCCTGGTTTTTACGGGCAGAACGCCGGATTGTGTGGCCTCGTCCCCTATTTGGCGTTGAGAGAAGTCGCTCACGCGGGACCGCGAGGCAACGTCGGTGCTAGGGCTGGCGGACCTACAGTGAACTGGCCAGCCACTGAACTCAGGACTACCCCAGCGAGTTCATCATCGACCTCGCCGATCGACATCCCCGGACCATCACTGCGCTTCTCCAAGGATTTTTCTTCAAACGATCCGTGCACAAAGCCTGTATTCTTCTGGTCTTCAGAACTGAGGGACGCACGGGTGGGACATCTTGAACCAGTTGCGGATCAAATCCCCAGCGTTCATATCTCATGTGGTATGACCACCACCTAAAAACTGATAACGAAACGGGATCATCGAGCTCGGTCGCCACACCGCCAGAGGGTTCCGGAACTTCGAGCACTACCGTCTCCGAATGCTCCTCATCATCGGCGGACTCGACACTTCACCCCACACTTAACTCTGAAGAGCCTCTTAACCGGAGAGAATCAGCGAATACCGTCCTTGCTGAGGAGAACAGTCCATATGCCCATTCCGCCGTATCCCGACGAATCACATAATTCACCTGACAATGAGCAGCTGAATCAACCGCCGATGCAGAGGCAGGGCCAGCAACCGCTGATTTCAGAAGTAGCCGAAGAGCGTTCCCTAGTCGATGACGAGGGAACGCTCTTCGCTTACAACGAGCACCTCGGCCCCCTTGAGGGCCTCACCGAGAACATCGTTGACCGCCCACTCAAGAGAGTCCAGGGCGTCTTCTCCCCCGCTGATGGCCTCAGCCTCGCAGTCGTTGACCCGGATGAGCGCAGCCCCGCCGATTGGCACAACACCCTCGGCATCAGAACCGTGCTCTTCAACAATGCGCGCCCACGCGGAGTCCAGCGCTTTCGGCGTTATGACACGCACCCGGACTCGGTATGCCAGGTCTTGGGTTGTGTGTCGATCAAACCAGTCATCAGACACTTTCCACATCGTCATGCTTCAAGTATCAGACCGAGCAGCAGAAAACTGCAATGGGTAGGGCACCCCGCTCAACGTTGAAGCGGAGGTCAACCACGTTTCGCACGAGACGAACGTCACAGCCTCTATTCTACTTCTTTGATGTAAGCCCCGTTCGGAACTTGGCCAGAGGTTCAGACGTTGAACCTGAACTCCACGGAGTGTCGTCGATAAATAACTATTCGATGCGCAAAGTACAACGAAATACCGCTAGAAACAGACAACATATGGGGGTGCACAGAAACACATATAGGTTCTGCGGAAAACCTATAGGGTGCGTCGCTAAAAACCGCTGTGCGCGAAAAACATAAAGGGTTTACGGACCCGGTCCCAGACCCCTCAATACTCTGAGCCGGAAGAATGGAAAGTGGAAGGTTGATGTATCCCCACTATTTATTTTTTCCGTTTTTCGGAGTACATCGGGAGTTACAACTGCGGACCAGCTCTGTGTGAACTAGATGAGAAGGCGCAGCAGCGAATCATCGACGCTGGACAGTTGGTGCTGCGGGCACGCGAGCGGCACCCCCAGCGGTCACTCGCGGAGCACTACAACCCGTTATCGATGGACCCAATTCTGCTCAAGGCTCACAACAACTTGGACCGGGAAGTCGATAAGGCTTTCGATGTGGCACGCAAACTCACCAACGAGCGCCAGCGCCAGGAGCTACTGTTCGCCAGCTACGGGGAGTTGGCGAGGGGCTATGTCTCCTCGCTTTCATCAAAATCGAAACCACCAGCAGGGTCGTTCCCCGTGCGGGTGATTTTGATCGGTCCCGCTGCTGGGTGTAGAACCCTGTCGCTGGCAACGCCGGGAACTATGACTGTGCCCGACGAGAACACGTCACTGCCATAACGCGGCTCACGGTAGACGAACATGGGTCGTTCACTACTACTGGTGGATTTCGGTTTTGGTGGTGGGGGGATTACCGCCGCCGGCCTCGATTTTTCCGTTGAGGAGGGCGTTGACTACTTCCCGATTGTGAAATGGGCCGATGGCGCGGTGAAGAGGAACCAGTCACCTGGAAGAGATCGATCCAGTCGCTGGTGTGCAATCTGGGAGGTAGGGTTGCGGGGTCGATTCCTCGCGAGCGCAACCATGATTGTGTCTCTGAACGTGATGAAAACAACCCTGCCCTTCGGAGAATTTCCCCTATCCCGCGTCCCCGGGCGGTGAAAACGGTGTGCACCATCGCCTGAAAGGCTTTGCGTTGCTCTATCGGGATCTTCGGGTCACCCACCCGGCGGATCACTAAGATCCCCCCGTCAACGTTTGGCTGTGGCCGGAAAGCAGACCTTGGTACTCGGGAACCAAGGTGAAACGTGAACCATGGGGACCACTGAGCTGTCATCATCGTGCTTGCACCTACCCCGGCCCGGCGGCGAGCGACTTCCCACTGCATGAGGAGTACAGCGGCAGTCCATGCCGGCGCATGCAACAACTTTCGAAGAATGGCAGTGGTGAGGTGAAAGGGAATGTTTCCCACAATGACGCAGGGAGTGGCGGGTAACGGGAAGTTGAGGAAATCATCATGGACCACTTCGACCGACGCCGAGGCGGTCTTTTTTGTGAGTTTGGCAGCTAGTTTTGCGTCTACCTCAACTGCCGTTATTGCCCTCCCCAAGTGGGATATCGGGTGAGTGAGGGCACCGCTTCCTGGCCCGATCTCAATGATGGGGCCGGAGGTTTGTTTTACAAGATCGACGATGGAGTTGATGATCTTGTGGTCTGTGAGAAAATTTTGGCCATGTTCGTGACGGCCGTATCCGTATGTAGACATCAGGTGTGCTCCGTGGAGTTGAAACGGAGCCGGGCATGGCAAATGGCCGCCCGGCTAAAGGACCGGAGCGGTTTCTAACCTGCGGGAGGGAGAAAACCGCCTTAGCGGCTGGTGAGCGGCCGCATGAAAACGGAACCTGAAATCAACATGGGCCTATCGTATCCAATTAATTTCGCAGGGTCCAATACGGTGAGAAAGAAGACAACCGCACCGCAACAGTGCAAGACCTCTCTGGATTGGAATTTAATTGAACATGGGTTTGGGGTACGACGCGCCCTACTCGGAGTGGCACGGACACTACGGCTGCGCGCCCACACACAACAGTAAAGAGCTCGGCAATGCACAGACACGTAACGAGAGCGCCACAACTGTATGTACGTTTAAGTTACAGCATCGACACTGACGCTCCACATGGAGGGACGGCCGCAGCCCTGCAGCAAGCACACGGCAGGGTGTCTACTTCGGGCGACGTGAAATTACGCAGAAAAATACGAAACACATCACCGCAGGTCACGGTAGGTATTTGCGGGTCATTTCGTAATCTCGTAAACGAAAAGAACAAAACTACGAAACACAAAAACATACGTTGAGCAGCGTAAATGGTTTTCGTTTCGTAATTTTTCCACTTTTTGAAGAAAATCTAAATAAGAAGAGACACCTTGATTGCGATTGTGTCCCGTGTCACATAGCTGCAACCCCTGCAGCGTGCCCTCAACGAGGACGCTCTGTGTCGTAGACATGTGCCTGCAATGCGTGTCTGTGTCTCTCTCTTAAAAGGTTTGGGTCGAAATACCGCAAAATTACGAAACACCGCCGAAATGTGACGTGTCTATGCAGGTCACAGCGTTATCGCGTGTTTCGTAATTTGGTTTTTCGATTTTCGTAGTTCTACGAAACCGCAGGTAGAGCGTTTCGTAATTTTTTCGTATTTTGATCGGCAAATTACGAAACGACACCAAAACTACGAAACGAGCACACTACAGACGTGTCACAGGTCACAAAAAGGCGCGCCCCTTGCGTATCACCGTGACGCCACGCAACAACACCCCGGCCGTGCCACGTGACGCGTAGAGACGTTCTCGGTTCTATTTGTAAAGTTCAGGTCTCAGGCTATTGTGCGCGACGCATAAGTTCCGTACGATGGCCCCTAGACCGTATGTGGCGTTTTAATTCGTTTCTGGTCTAGCCAGCCGCATACGGGGGATAACCCCGAGGATAATTCATAAAGAGATAGCCTCTCGACCGTGATAGGCGCGGTTCCTCCGACGAGATAGATCGGTTGGCAACGGCATTGCCAACCACAAAAGCGGTCAGGTAGGGAGTGAGCGCTCCCGTAAAGCAATGGGACGGCAGACCACCGTTCTAGCGAGTTGAGCACGGCACTCCGAGCCGCCTGAATAGCAAGCCGGTAAAGCACCCCGCTCCGGGACAGATCAATCTGCCCAGGAGCGTTTTTCTATGTCCGAAAAGGACACGACTACCGCTGTCGCGCCACGCTTTTACACGCTGCAAGAACTCACCGATCTCGGTGTCGGCTCTGAGTCCACGTTGCGAAAAGCTATCAAAGAGGGCCGTCTTTCATTCCACCGTTTCGGCACCGCCTATCGCATTCGCCAAGACGATCTCGATGCCTACCTCGCGGCCGCACGCCGCCCTGCCCCGCAGTTATTCGACGGCTTCGTCGATGCCGTCGTGGATGCAGCGCCCCAGCTCACCGACGAGCAGCGCCAGCAGCTCGTCACGGTGCTGGGCGGTGTGAAGCACTAGTGCGGACAAACCCACCTACGACGAGATCCCGCCGCTTAGCTCAGCTAGTCAGGCTGGGTCTTGAACTGAGTGCGAGGGCTGATGGGTGATGGCCGTGCTACTACACACGCGCGCTCCACCGTCGTGCCCCGAGTCCAAATAAACAGTTCATTCAACCAAGGAGAACAAACCATGTCTTTCAGAGACGATTACGCAGCAGCGCTGCGCGATGAGCAGCAAGCAAAAGATACCGTGAACGAGGCGCGCCGTGCACACAAAGCGACAAAGGAGCGCCTTGCGCAGTTGCGCAAGTATGCCGAAGAGTTCGAGGTGAATCTCGACGGTGACAAGTCCGCCAGCACCGAAGGGGACGGTGACAAGTCCGCCAGCACCGAAGGGGACGGTGACAAGTCCGCCAGCACCGAAGGGGACAGCGATACACCTGAGAACGGTGACGGCGACACGCCTGAGAGCACCGAGGGCAGTAAGCCGAAGCGGCATCTAGAAGTTGTACCCGACTAACCCTTTAGCCGTACACGCAATCACCTCATGTGTGTACGGCCACGCGGCGTGACGACGTACAGCCGTCACGTTTGATGTCGCCACACACCCCGCTCGCAAGGGCGGGGTTTTCGCGTGTGTGCGGGTGGCTGCGGCACCGCTACACGTGACACTGTCACGATGCTTGCGCCGGTGTCGGCGACGGGGCATATACACGTCTGCCCCGTCGCCTGGATCATCCGCCACATGGCTGGCGGTATGTCGCGCTGCTGTCATGCGCGGTCCCGGCCGGCATAGTCTCGTGTGGACGTCAGATATGCCGAAGACGGGGCTGTGGGCGCAGAAAAAGCAGCAGCGCGGACAAAGCAGATTTCAGCAACAGTCATGTTGCTGAAGTTGTAACCGCGACGGCAGATGATATGCGGCGCATGCCGCATCATGCCGCGTCGGTAGAAACGCCAATATCCATCTCGGCAGGCTTGCCGTGATGGAGCGTTTCGTGATGACCCAACCACGACACATCGATGCTGGCATATCCGAATGTATATCGACAAGATATATCGGATTGCCGGCAGTGTCGTAATGCGAAGCATGGGTCATCACACAAGGTGCAGCGCCAGCTGCACTATTGGGCACCTTGACCGGAGCGCAGCGGAGGGAAAGGTAGACCCAGCCAGACCGAGCGAGCGAGGTCTGAGTCTGGGGCTATGAGGGGCGGCGCGCCAGCGCCGGGCACCGGGTTATGCGAGCGCCAGCGAGTAGTAATACCCGGTGCAGTGCCTCGGCTATGCCGAGCGCCGGAGCGCAGCGGAGGCGTCGCACCCCCTTATGCCCTTTTCCCCCTTCTACCCCTATAACGACAAATATATAGGGGTTTTGACACAGAAGGGGGCTGCGACCTGCGTGTTTCGGGTCTTTATGCGGTCTTTGACCCTTACCCGAAACGGCCCGTTGATGCGCGAAGCGCACATGGTGCCTACGCAAAACCTGCAGGTCGCCACGCTGTGCGCACCACATGCGGCTACGTCCGTTGTATGTCGGTCTTAAAGTAAGGGCCGATGACGGGTGGAAACGCCGCTTGCGGCGTCTTCCCGCGTCATCGAGACACCTGCAGCGAGCTTGCGAGTGTAAGGTGTCTAACCGCACGGCAAGACCGACATCGTTAACGTGGTGCGCACAGCCACACCCTGCACAGTGATACCGCCGTCAGGCGGTCATTGCAGGGTGTTCCAAATCCCGCAGCGAGCCATCCGCCGCCAGGCGGTGTTGATGCTGCTGCGGGTGTTGAGACACGGGTCGAATAACACACTCCATATCGGCCCGTGCTACAAGCACACTATCGGTACAGATGCATCACGCTCGCGGCGGCCATATGCGCGACAGCGCATGTAACGGACATCGCCAGCGACGTGTGTTTCGCAGAGCGTGAGCGCTGCGGCAGATCCAGCGGCAGCTGTTGATGCAAACTCTTAAGCGCCGCGACTCGATTGGTTCATCTTTGTTGCAGCGGCTGTACGGCCCTGTGGCGGCCGTAGACGCCTCGGATGGACGGAGTGCGCGTGCAGAAGAACAGTTTCGAGACGTCGCTGTTCGTCGTGTATCTGCCGAAGTCGATGTGCAAGGAGATCCCCGACTACTACACCAGTGAGGTGGACGGGCGCGAAGTGAAACGTCCGCGCTATGTCGCCCGCGACTACGAAGAAGCAAAGAAGTACCCCGAAGAGTCAATGCGTTGGCTCGCCGAGAACTTCATTCCCGGCGGTATCGACGCAGTCGCCGGCGGGAACATGAACTTCGACGAATCAACGCCACACATCCAGTTCCAGGCGGATACGTTCTCACCGAAGCCCGAAGATCCCGACAAGCTCCGTTGCCGCCCCGGCATCGCGTACAACACTGACACCTCAGTGCGGTACACATCCGGCCCGAAGAAGGGCAAGCAGATCTCGGGTAACCAGAAGTTCATCGATGCACAGCGAGGGCTTCGTGAACACATGCACTCGTTGGGTTATCCGGTCGAGCTGGAAGTCTCTGAACGACACGACGAGTCGCTGAACCTCGACCGCTACACCGAGCAGCAAGATCGGGAGCGTGATCTCGCGAACCGAGAGAACGAAGTGGAACTCAAGCACCGTTCGGTACAGCGAGACATGGACGCGACTGAGCGTGACCGCGAGCAGGCGGCAGAAGAACTTGAACAGGCCCAAGAAGCCAACGAGAAAGCGCAAAGTGTGCTGCAGCACGCCGAAGAACAGGCCCGCGCTGTTGCTGAGCGCGTACTTCGTGAATCACGCGAGAAAGCCGAGCAGGACGCCGAACAGACCATGGGCCTGGCCGAAGCGCAAGCAGACGAGCTGCTCGAACGAGCCGAAGAGACTGCGCGGGCCAAGGCGGGCGATATTACAGCCGCAGCTCGCAGCGAAGCAGAGACGATCACTCGCAAGACCGACGAGGCCCGTAAGCAGGCTGAGCGCGACGCCGAGACGATCCGCAGCAAAGCACGAGATGAGGCCACGAGCATCCGCGACGAGGCCACACGCGACGCTGCAGTAACGCGCAAGGATGCCCGCGATGAGGCTGATCAGATCCGCCGCAACGCGCACACGGACGCCGAAGATGAAGCCGCCATCATCATCGAAGAAGCGGTGAAGTCAGGACAACAGTTGGAGCACTTGGATAAGAAGTTCCTGGTGCAAGAACTGCATCGCAGCCCAGAGTTGCTTGAGCGTTACACGCTGTTCAGGCAGTCGCAGACCTCAGGCAAGAAGGGCGGGGCGCAGCAGCGTGCACGCGAGCGCATCGAGAAGCGCCGCCAGCAGCAACAGCAGCGTGATCGTGATGGCGGTATGGAGTTGTAGCACTGCTCTCCCCTGCCCTGTACGGCCTTCTGCGGGCCTAACAGGGGGCCGTCGGCGTCGTAGGTCATTGGCGGCGGGTAAACGGCTGATATTCAGCGAAAATCGAAGAAATCTCGGCTAGGCGGGGCCGGTGTCACTACGTTGCGCAGTGAATTGGCCTGTTGAGTGGCGGAGATAGTGCGCAGCACGTCGGTGTGTACGACGGGGCATGTGCTGCGCAGAAGAGATGTCCGTAGAAGGGCCGACAGAATGTCGTTGTCATTCTGTTGCGTAGTAAAGGTGTCAATAGGATGACAAACCACTTCACTGCCCAATTCACATGTCATTAAAGTGACAGGGCATTTGATTGCGCAGTAAACGTGTCGATGAAATGGGTGCCCAATACACAGTGCAACCTACGTGTTAATGAAATGTCACAGACACTACATAGTGCAGTGAGTTGCGCAGCAGAAACGCCAGTAAAAGCACCGCACCACTGCACCGTAAAACTGCACAAGTGATTCGCAGCAAATTGGCGTGTGAAATGGTTGAAAAAATAACCCCGCAGGTTTCCCTGCGGGGTTTCGTAGTTAGAACGGTACTTCTTCGCCCTCAGCGCCAGCCAGGGCGGCGGTCGCCGCCTCGCCTCCGCGACGGGCAGCGCGAGCAGCGGACTCCTTCTTGGAATCGATCAGCTGCACCGTGTCGATGCGCGCCACCAGCGGGTACTGCTTCACACCGTCCTTGTCGGTGTAGACGTCGGTCTTGAGCGAGTAGCTCACCGCAACGCGATCGCCGGAGCCGATGCAGCCGAACACACCGGGGTTCGCGGCGTCCTGGACGTAGCCGGTCAGCTCCACGATCTCGCTTTCCACCTTGCCGGTGGACTTGTTCTTGAAGGTGTTGCGCGCATAGACGCTGAGCTTCACCGTCGCGCCGCCGTTTGCGTGCTCGAACAGCTTGGGTGCGCGAGCTGCGTTGCCGACGATGGTGCCGTTGTTGAAGGGGTTGGACATGATGGTTCTCCTTACGTGAGTGGGTGTGATTTGCCGTGCAATTTGGGTACTTAAGCAGCGGCTTTGCCGCTGCGGGGGTTGAGCTGTCGTTACAGCACTGCCCAGGGCAGCGGTGTGCCTGCCGCCTCTAGGTCGCGCAGTTCTTGTGCTGCGCCCGGATCGGCGTCCTCGCCGTCGATGCCGTCGGCGAGCTGGTAGAGCAGTTCCAGGTCGGTGTGGGTGATGTCGCGCATCAGGTGCCTCCTTGTTCGGATGGATGGTCAATCCGTCTGTTGGAGACAGCTCTGCTGTCTAGGGGGTTCTCCCCCGCCCCGCTAGGTGTGCATCTCTGCTGGCCACGGCCCCGCGAGAAAAAGAAACCCCGTTGCATCGCTGCAACGGGGTGTGTGGTGTTACTCGGTGAACAAGATCGTGCGGGTCTTCTCAGCGCCCTCACGAACGAGTTCGACCATCCGCTCGCCCTGGCCAATGTCGGTCAGCTTGGCCACCAGAGACGGGAAATTCTCGTCTGGTCCGATCTCGGTGGCTCGCTGCGCAGCCACGCCAGCTAGTCCCGGCTGGCCTGTGGCGTGAGCGAGCACGGCAACAGTGGCGGTGAGCTGCGCCCGCATCCCCGGCCAGCTGGTCGGGACAGCGCGCATAACCTGCTCTATGAACGCAAGGCCAGCCTGCGGCTCATCGAGCAGCGCTGCGAGCAGCGTGTCTCGCAAGCGCGGCGTGGTGAAGCATTTCAGCGCAGACCGAACAGCACGAGTGCTCGGCTGGGTGATCCCTGCCGCCGCCTGCTCGTATTCACGCTGCAGCACGTCCGCGAACATGGGCGGGATATACGCCAGCGCGTCTTCGATGATGTCGGCGTGCTCGGCAGCGTCGATGCCGTGATCGGTGCTGTTCAACCGTGCTTCGATGTCGTCTTTGCTCGGCTCCGGCAGCTCTCCGGTGTGCTCTAGCATCTGCTGAAGCGCCGCCGATGCGGCGACCTCGCCGACAACGCCGTGGCGTGGCTCGTCGATGAGCGGATGCTGGTACACAGACCACCACGCGGCCCCGGTGACGATTTCGGGCACCTGCACCACCCCGAGCAGCGGCGGTAGGTGCACTGCCCCGCTGGTGAGGTACGTGGCCGTCTCGTCGAAGACCGGTTGCGCAATGTCATCGCTGATCATGTACGCGATAACAGCGTCGAGTTCGAGGTGGTGGACCCACGCTGCGAACCGCTCGCGGCTCTCGGTGAGCTTCTCCACGGCCTCGTCCAGGTCGAACCGTGCGACCGGGCCGAGGCGGACGGTGTCGACACCCTCGTCGTCGACGAAGAACGCGAGGATCAGCGAGTTGTTCGGGTAGAAGCCGAGGATGCCGGGGAGGTTCGCGAGGATCTCACCGTGGGATGCAAGCGTGTGGGAATGAGTGGACATGGCAGTGCTCCTTTGCACGAATACGGGGTGTATGTGGTCAATCCCGAATTCGGCCCGGCTCTGCCGGTCGCAGGCGTATCCCAGCAGTACAGTGCCTTTGTGCGCCGGGCGTCGCTAGCGCAGCCTGGTGCCTTCTCGCCGGGTGCGAGCGCTAGCGACGCAGCCTGTGCTTAGGCGTCGGCTTCGATGCGCTTGAGAGCGCGATAGATCGTCGGCCGCGAGACGTTGAATGTCCTGGCTACTGCACTGACGGACTTGCCGCCCTCAATAAGCTCCTTGGCGATCTGGGCTTGTTCTTGGTCGAGCTTCGGTTTGGGGCCGGCGACCCTGCCCTGGGCGCGGGCGTGCGCCACGCCCTCACGGGTGCGCTGGACAAGAAGGTCACGCTGAGTGTCGAGCTACTGTCTCTGCTTGGAGGTTGGAACGTAGGCGTAACCGATGAGCGTTAGACACCCACCTCACCAGTGATCGCGGCAGAAAACGGTAATCCTTGCATAAAGCCTTCCATGTAATCCCAGTCAGGCTTCCCGGTTGGTGCAGCTGGCAACCGAAGTGTCATCTTCCTCATTCGAGCCAAATTCCACTTATACCCATACGTGAATCGGTCTTTCTCGTGACGAATCATGGTTGAGATGAACAGCATTGCCCAGTAGGACACTTCTTGTTTAGGGATTAACACCTGAATGTCGTCTGAGGCGAAGTACGGTTGATCCTGGTAGAAGGAATAACCAACCGATCCGTTGTAGGGAACTGTGATGGTCCCTGCGGGGAAGAGTGGTTCAAGCGCGCTCCAATCGGTAATCCCATTGTTACTGTCCGAAGCACCTATGAAACGTGTTGTTCCCGGTTGCCTATTTGCTTTGGTGACTCGCTTACCCTTCTTGATCTCAAATAGCTGTTCTATCGGGAAATCGCACCAGCCACTGGGGTCGGTCAAAGCCACGGGATCGCCTGTAGCTGCCCGAAGCCCCTCATGAGTCGGAACCTCACTAATTTCGACCCAATCGGGTATCTCGGTGGGAACCTCAATAGTCGCTAGAGTGCGGTTTGCTTCCCTTCCGAAAGCGCTATAACGAAAGGCGTTCTTGCGAATACACATCGCGTAGAAGAGACGCTCGTTGAGACTCATGGTGTCTCGCTTTGGACGAAGGACTGCCACGTTCTGAGCTGTATAGAACGGGCGCTGCTGAACATAGGAAGACAGCAGTCGCGACCCTCCGAGGGCAACTGTGATTAAACCTGTGGGATAAGGGGTCAGGTCAGGTAGTGCCTCGACGTACCCGGAGACACCTGATTTTCCGTTCAGGCCACCCACTCGTCCTACAAATGCGATGCCTGTCCGTGGATCGGTTGGTGTCATCTTGTTCATGTCGAGTTTGTTTCCGTACTCAACATGAAATAGGTCACCTAAAGGTTGGCGAGTCACGCGTCCCCGCCTTCTTCGATATCGACCCCGCGCAAGGTGAACAGTGCGTAGTCGAGAAGGACCTTCTCGAAGTCCGACTGGGTAAGAGTCGAGTAGTCCGTTTCCATGTAAGCTTCCGCGACCCATTCATCCTCGGCATCCACCTTTTGCATGACAGATTCACCAGGCTTGACTTCTCGATTACGGAACATCTCAACCCAGTGGTCGCGTATCTCTGGCCAGGTTCCATTTCGATCGACGCGGCCGAGATTCTTAATTTTGACGAACCCGTCTTCGCGCCAATAACCAAACCAGCTTTTCCGGTCAGATCTTTCATGTGGAATGTGTGCAGTAAACACCATCACACAAGTGACGACACCAACCGGGTAAAAGACTTCCGGTGGCATTGACATGACTGCTTCCAGTGTGTGGTTCTTCAGGAGGCTGCGCTTGCGGATGCTAGGCGCAGTTGCGCACGAGATAGGGACAATGGCAATACCGATCGCCCCGGGAGTGAGACAATCAAGCATGTGTTCCACGAATCGCAGCTCGTGCAGGTCTTCCTTAGTTTTGGCGTAAGGCGGGTTAATCAAACCAACTGTCGCTTTGTGGGACTTGACGCCTTTGGTGATGGCGGTGTCAAAACAAGACCCTTGGTAGAGGTTGGCCTTCCCGTCACCGCGCAGGATCATGTTTGAAGCCGCTAGGGCGTACATGCTCGGGTTTTGTTCGACGCCGATCAGTTGGTTTTTCTTGATCGACTCAATCTCGTCTTGCGTGATCGCAGTACGGACCATCTGGTTCATTGCCGAGATTAGGAAGCCTCCAGTACCAGCGCAGGTGTCAAGCACGATGCTGTCCTTATCGACGTTGGCAAGCAGGCTAAACAGCTCAGTGATGTGCTTCGGCGTGAGTACAATCCCCAACCCTTTGCCGTCACCGCCTGTGTACTTCAGGAACTCACCGTAGAAAGCTCCCACAACGTCGAAGTCGTGATAAACGGTGATAAAGGGCAGCACCTTCTCCGCAAGCAGGGTCACGATTTCGTGTAACAAGCCCTGCGGATAGGCTTTGGTAGCTTTACCCAGCTCTGGGTGCACTTGGATGCCAGTAAACGGCTGGGTCATGTTCGTTATCTTGGCGAACGGGATTTGCGCAGACCCGATGACTTTCTGGATCGTTTGCATCCAGAAGTCGGGCAAGTCTTTCGCACCATATGCTTCGTAGGTCTTTGCAAAGACAGGGTCGTTGAGCGCGATTAGGCTACCCGCGACGGCGAGAGGCTTCTCTTTCTCTTCTAGCTCCGCTTCATCCCTCATGAAAGCGTGCATTTCCTGAGAGAACGAAATGAGGTCTTTTGTTCGCTTTGCCTGAACAGAAGGATCGAACGATGCGGCGGTAATGAGGTCATCAAGGCTGACAAGTTCGGTAATCGCTGCACCGCTCGGGGCCTTAAGCGGGCGTGCTTCCTTCTCTCCTTTGGTGGTGACAAAGAAGGACCATTCACTATGTGCAGGCGTGCCCGAGACTGCAATCGAGATCACGGTGTATTTGTGTGTCAGAAAACTTGCGTAGTGCAGAACACCGTCAACCGCGAAGTCTTTAGGGCGATCACGATTTTCCGACTCGTGCCAACGTGTCTCTGCCTTGCACTCGATAACCACGATCATGTCGGGGGTGTCGGGGGCAGTGATGATGAACTCCGGGAAACCACCACCGCCGCCGCCAGTTTTCGACGCCTTCGACAAAGACTTGCGAACCAGCTCAATGGCGGATTGCTGCTTCTCAACGATGATCTTCTCTGCATCCTCGTAATATCCGAGGTTGCGGAGCTTTTCATCGACTAAGTCTTCTGTAATCCGCTCGTTTGCCATGCGGGCACTCCCTATCCAAGTCTGGCCGATCCTCCACATCTCGCCCCTGAGATGTAACGATGTACACATGGCAGGATGCGAAGCCGCCCGGGATCGTTGCGTGAAACGCGGCGTGTAACAAAAACGCAAATTACCGCTACCGTACAACCCGGGTTCTTGCTTTCGGCGCTCGACATGCGGGGTGGAAACAGTCGTGTAATACTTTCCCCGAACGCCACGGTTGAGCAGTGTCACCCCCGATACACGAAGGCAGATCTCCCCCGAACTGCCGGCTCCGTGGCGTTCCTTCGTAGGAGCGTCGCGCGTCGCAGCACATGCGCGCGATTGTTGACGTGTCACACACTGCAACCTAGTTCCACACGATCTGGACTGATTCGGGGTTAAAGGTCTTGCTTCCGCGCACGCCACGGCGCAGGCGCACCTGGCACAGGGTGTTGATGACACGGCGCTGCACGGCAAGCTCTGCGTTGTCGAAGGCGTCCACGGGCGAGGCGTAGCCGGTTGTGTCGAGCAGCGCCGATGCGCCAGCAAGGCGGGCACGGCGCGTTTCGAGTTTCTCGATCTGCGGCTCATAACGGTTTCGCGCGCGCTTGAGGTCACGGGCCTCGATAAGCTCCTCGTCGTAGTCAGCCTGGACGCGGGCGAGCTTTGCGCGAAGCTCAGCGAGTTCGTCGTCGATGGCGTCGACCTCGTCGTCATCCGCAGTCGGCAACAGGTCTGCTAGGTCGTCACGACCAAGGCGGGCGCGGATCACGGCGAGCACAAAATCATCGACGCTATGCGTGCGCACTAAGCCACAGGCGGCGCAGCGGTAGCGGTCGGCATGCGTGCGCACGGGATTGCCACACTCGTCGCAGACATACAGACCCGAGCCAAGATGGCGGCGAGTATTACGCCGCTCCTTGTTGGTCAGCCGGTCGGGATCATCGAGCACGTTCTGCACGCGCCACCACAGATCGGGTGTGACGATCGGCTCCCACTGCCCTTTCACCGGCTCGCCGGTATCGGGGTCGCGGACGATATGCGTGACACGGCGGTATTTGTTCTTCACGCCTTTGCGCTTGGCCTTCTTATAAGTGGAGTAACCCGCATACACGGGGTTGCGCAGGATCGAGTGCAACGACGTGTAGGCCCACGGCTGCGCGTCGGGAACCGGCTTTTCTTCCTGGCCTTCAGCGCGGCGTCGAGCGTTGCGCTCTGTGACCACGGTGTACATATGGCGCGGCGTGGTCGGGATATCCGGCAAGCCCGGTTGATCGACCCCAGATAAGGCGCGCGCAATGTCGCGCATGGAGTTGCCCCTCTCGACAGCGCGGAACATACCGAGCACGGCGGCGGCTTCGGATGGAATGATCTCGCCGGTGGAGGTGTAGCCGATAGGGCGCACACCGCCGGAGTACCAGCGGCCCTGCTCGGCGCGTTGCTGTTGCGCACGAGACTGGCGCATGCTCTTTCGCTCGATCTCGCCGCGTGCCACGGCTGCTTTGATGCGCGCGTACATTCTGCCGCCGTCGGTGGCAAGGTCAGCATCACCGTTCGCAGTGACGAGTTTCAGCCCCTGCTCCTCTGCCCTGTCGATCCACTCTTCGAGCTGCCAGGGCTGCCGTGTGAGGCGGTCGAGGTCCCAGCAAATGATCGCGTCGATCTCGCCGCGCTCAAAGGACGCCACCATCGCGTCGTAGTCGGGGCGGTCCACGTCCTTCTTCGACGCGGAGATCGACTGATCGACGTAGGTATGCACGACGTCCCAGCCGCGTTGCTCGGCAAGGGCTTCGCAGTCCTGGCGCTGCCGGTCGATGGCGAGGCCGTCCATGGCAGCATCGAGCGAGATACGGAGGTAAATAGCAGCACGTGTTGTCATGCCGCTAACACTAGCGCGCCTCAGGTTACATTGAAACGAAACTCCACCACGTCGCCGTCAGCCATCACGTAATCCTTGCCTTCCATGCGGACCTTGCCGGCCGCACGGGCTTCCTGCATGCCACCGTATTTGATCAGGTCGTCATAGGACACGATCTCAGCTTTAATGAAGCCCTTCTGGAAGTCCGTGTGAATAACCCCGGCAGCTTGCGGAGCAGTATCACCGCGATGGATCGTCCACGCGCGTGATTCCTTCGGACCAGCCGTCAGATAGGTCTGCAAGCCAAGAGTTTCAAAACCAACGCGTGCGAGTTTATCCAAGCCGGCTTCGCTCTGTCCGGATTCTTCCAGCATCTCGCGCGCATCATCTTCATCAAGCTCAACCAGTTCGGCTTCGAACTGAGCATCAAGGAAGATGGCATCAGCCGGAGCGACCAGCTCGCGCAACGATGCTTGCAGAGCCTCGTCTTCCATCCCCTTCGCGTCCATGTTGAACACGAAAATGAACGGCTTCGTGGTCATCAGCTGGAACGATTTCAGCACATCGGGATCTAGGTCAGCACCCGCAGGACCCGACAGGAGCTCGCCACGTTCGAGGATTTCAAGAGCTGCCTTGGCTGTTTCAAGGACGATCGCTTCGGTCTTCTTGCCTCGCACCTCTTTTTCGAGGCGCGGGATCTGCTTTTCCAGCGTCTGGATGTCGGCAAGAATCAGCTCGGTCTGGATCGTCTCAATGTCGGAAGCAGGATCAACCTTGCCGTCAACGTGCACGACATCGGGGTCTAAGAATGCGCGAGTCACCTGACAGATCGCGTCGGCCTCGCGAATATTCGCGAGGAACTGGTTGCCCAGGCCTTCACCCTCAGACGCACCTCGGACGATACCTGCAATATCAACGAAGGAAACCGTCGCGGGAATGATCTTCTCTGAATGGAAGATATCCGCCAGTACCTTCAGACGAGGATCCGGCAAAGGCACAACGCCAACGTTCGGTTCGATGGTTGCGAACGGGTAGTTCGCCGCCAGAACGGTGGCACGAGTCAGAGCATTGAACAGGGTCGACTTGCCGACGTTGGGCAGTCCTGCGATTCCGATAGTAAGAGACACGCTCACCATTCTAGGTCAGCGTGCCATCGTGTGGAGTATCAGCTGGTGTGATCAGGGCCAGCCTTGCGCGGTGCGTGCGGGCGCGCGTCGACTAAGCCCTTCGCTTCCAGTTCCGTTCGCAAATTACGAGGCAACGCGAAGGTGATCGTTTCCGTTTCAGTTCGAACAACGTCAACCGTGGGGAACCCACGAGGTTGCAACCACTCAATAACATCGCGAACCAGGATCTCAGGCACGGAAGCACCCGAGGTCAGACCGACCGTCTGAGCGCCTTCAAACCAGGCTTCCTGCAGTTCTTCAGCCTTATCCACGCGATACGCTGCACCGGCACCGGCTTCAAGAGCGACCTCGACAAGGCGCACCGAGTTCGAGGAGTTCGCCGAACCGACAACCACCATGACGTCAACCTTCGGGGCAATCGTCTTAACGGCAACCTGACGGTTTTGGGTCGCGTAGCAAATGTCGTCCGACGGAGGGTCAATCAGATTGGGGAAACGCTGACGCAGGCGGTCAACCGTTTCGCGCGTCTCGTCAACGGACAGCGTGGTCTGTGAAATCCACACGACACGGTCAGGATCACGAACCTCAACGTTTGCGACCTCGTCGGGTGTTCCCACGACCTGAATATGCGAAGGGGCTTCACCGAAGGTACCTTCGACCTCTTCGTGCCCCTGATGCCCGACCAGAATGATGTCGTAATCTTCCTTCGCGAAACGCACGGCCTCGCGGTGAACCTTGGTCACCAACGGGCACGTCGCATCGATCGTGGCAAGCTGACGACGTTCAGCTCCATCACGTACTTGTGGCGAAACACCGTGTGCACTGAAGACGACGCGAGCCCCTTCGGGGACCTCGTCAGTCTCTTGGACGAAAACCGCGCCACGCTTCGTCAGTGACTCAACGACGTATTTGTTGTGCACGATCTCTTTACGCACATAAACCGGCGCACCATAAAGGTCCAAGGCCTTTTCAACGACATCAACAGCCCTGTCCACTCCGGCGCAGTACCCACGTGGTGCGGCCAAGTAGATGCGACCGGTCTCCTCTCCCGATTCCTTTGAAGAAGCGGAGTAGGTCGAATCGATGGCGGGAAAAGCATCCGTCAGGTCACTCATGCTCTCAATTTACCGACATCTGGGTCGTGAGTGCGCGCTGAACGGGGCTTTGAGTACAGCTCCACATTTCTGCAACTCGATTCACCCATGGTCTGTGGCATTCTTGAATGCGTGACGAATCAACCTCTGGCACTTCGGGCCGCGGACACAACCGCAGATAACCCTTGGCCTCTCCGCAAGCTAACGGAGAACATCAAAATCTACGTCGAACGTATGTCTACGCTCTGGGTCGAAGGCCAGATCGTTGAATATAAGCCACGCGCTACCTCGAAAATCGCATTCTTCGTCCTCCGTGATGTTGAGACCGACACTTCGATGACCGTCACCGCATGGCCGGGGATAGTGAAAGAACTTGGTGACGCTTTCACAGAGGGCGCACGGATCGTCACGCGTGTTACCCCTCAGTTTTGGACATCAAAGGGTTCCCTGAATCTGCGCGCACAAGAAATCCGTATCGCGGGCTCAGGCAATCTTCTGCTTCAGATCGAGCAATTGCGCGTTCAGCTTCAAAAAGAAGGACTCTTTGCGCTTGAGCGAAAGAAGCCCCTCCCCTTCCTGCCCGGTCGAATCGGCCTGATCTGCGGGTCGAACGCGAAAGCGAAAGACGATGTCCTCGTCAATGCCACAGACCGCTGGCCCGTCGCCGACTTCGAGATCAGGGAAGTCGCCGTTCAGGGCGAGCGCTGCGTACCCGAAGTCATGAGTGCTCTCACTGAATTGGACGCACGGCCCGATATTGATGTCATCGTCATTGCACGCGGTGGTGGCTCCGTCGAAGACCTTTTGCCGTTCTCTAACGAGCGACTACTGCGCGCCGTCGCAGCAACTTCCACTCCGGTCGTGTCGGCGATTGGGCACGAGGCCGACGCTCCCCTGTTGGACTTTGTCGCCGACTTCAGGGCGTCGACTCCGACGGATGCCGCGAAGCGAATCGTCCCGGACTATGCAACTGAGCAAGCGCACATTCAAACAGCAATCGACACAATGCGCGGGGCCATCATGCTTCGATTGGGCCGCGAGCGCCAGTTCATCGATTCATACGCTTCTCGCCCGGTTCTGCTCAGCCCGGGAGCGGTCGTCGATACGCATCGCGCGGGGCTTGCTCAAGCGCTCACCGGTTTGCGACATGCAGTCGAGCGACGCCTTTCAGCTGAAACAACCGCACTGGGACGGATGCAGGCAACACTCACTGCTCTTTCCCCGCAGGGAACACTCGACCGGGGATATTCAATTCTGAAGCTTCCCAGTGGAGTGATCATCAAGAATGTTGCTGACGCACCAAAAGGTAGTTTGATCGAAGGCATCCTTGCATCGGGCCGAATGGTCGCTCAGGTTGTGGGAACTACGCCCGCGCCCCCGGCAGACCAAGCGAATGGATAAATGGACGCGGCCTCGTCCTCCTTTCTTTGCACATCACTCACTCTCACATCGACTGTCATACCCCGGAGGTACATATGGATAACGAACTGGCTCCCGTCGAGTCATTGTCCTACGAGCAAGCACGCGACGAACTCGTGCAGATCGTCAAGCAACTCGAATCGGGTCAAGCACCGCTTGAAACGACTCTGTCTCAGTGGGAGCGCGGGGAAGCATTGGCCAACCACTGCAAGCAGATTCTTGATGTTGCCGCATCTCGTCTGGATAAGGCTGAGGCTCGCCCACAGTAGCTGGCAGGCGCGAATGATGGTTCGCGGTAGAGCTTGCAATCGGATTCGTTTGGGAGCCTTTGTGGATTTGCTTGAATATCCGCTTTGGGGTCGATCGCGGTGTTCATGGCGAGCAACAGACCAACGCCCTGCGCACAGATGCCACACGCGAGCATCGATTGGGCACGTTGAAACCCTGCTCAGACTAAAATCGGTACAGATCGCGTAGCCTGTCTGCGCGCCCAACAAAGGATGTGCCATGGATCTTGCTCACGAGCCTCATATTCTCGCCATCGGCGAAGCGCTCATTGACATCGTTACGCCCATTTCTCACCCTGAAGATGCACGCGAAATCCCCGGCGGTTCGCCAGCGAACGTCGCTATGACCCTTGGGCGTCTGGGGCGCCCGTCGGTGCTCTCCACGTGGTTTGCAAACGACCCGCGTGGCAAGGTCATCGAGGAACATTTCACCGCTTCCCACGTGGTCATCACCCCCGAATCGCGCGGGGCTCACCACACGACCACCGCTTTTGCATCCATTGATGACAAGGGCGCGGCCACCTACACGTTCGACTTCGACTGGAACCCCACCAGCCCGATCCCCGTGTCTGACCAGGCGCTGATCGTACATGCAGGCTCGATTTCAGCGGCCGTCCAACCCGGTGCCGACACCGTGTACGAGGCCTTGAAAGCAGCACGTCCTCACGCGCTCATCACCTTCGACCCGAACGCTCGTCCTGCTGTTATGGGCTCGCCAGAAAAAGCCTTGCCCCTCGTCGAAAAATTCGTCGCAGTATCGGACGTCATCAAGGTGTCCGACGAGGATCTTGAGTGGCTTACCAATGGTGAAGACCTCGATCATGTGATTGCCCGTTGGCTTGACCTTGGGCCTTCGCTGATGATCGTCACTCGTGGCAAGAAGGGCGGTCTAGCCGTTTCGAAGTCCGGTGTCCGCGTCGAAGCTACCCCCGGCGATGTCAAGGTCGTCGACACCGTTGGTGCCGGCGATTCGTTCATGGGTGGCATTTTGGATGCAATGTGGCGTCTTCAGTTGCGCGGTCCTCAGGGACGCGCTGCCCTTGAAACGATCAATGCCGACAAGGTCCAAACGATCCTCGACCACGCTTCCCGAGTCTCTGACGTGACCGTGTCGCGCGCGGGCGCTAACCCGCCGTGGTCGCACGAAATCGACTGACGCACTACGTGAAATACGGGCGATACCTCATGAGGTATCGCCCATATTCTTTACGCAACAGGTGGCTTCACATCACCGGTGTCACACTCCGGCGGATCTATTTTCCCAGCCTGCGTTCACGTTGAGCATAGGAGCGCAGAGCACGCAGGAAGTCCACGCGCCTAAAGTCCGGCCAATAGGCCTCGCAGAAGTAGTACTCCGAATGGACTGACTGCCAAATCATGAACCCGGACAGTCGTTGCTCGCCGGACGTGCGGATCACCAAATCGGGGTCCGGTTGATCTTTCGTGTACAGGTGAGCAGTGATATCCGCATCGGATAGACAATCCGCGACTTCGTCAAGGTTCTTCCCCTGGGCCGACGCCTCGCGCATGATGGCGCGAACAGCTTCGGTGATTTCGTGGCGTCCTCCGTAGCCGACGGCAACGTTGACTTTCATGCCCTGAATGGTCTCGGTCGATGCAACCGATGCGCGTATCCGCGCTGCTACGTCTTCGGGGAGTAGGCCCAAGTCTCCAACGACGTTGAGATGCCATTTTCCTTGCATAGCCAAGTGGACAACGGCGTCGGCGATGATACCAAGAAGTTCGGTCAGTTCCTCTGATGTGCGAGAAAGATTGTCGGTCGACAACATCCACAAGGTGATGACTTCGACGCCGAGTTCTTCTGCCCAGACGAGGAATTCGGAGATCTTTTCGGCGCCGGCACGATGGCCTTGCGACGCTTGTTTGCCGGTGGACTTGGCCCAACGACGGTTTCCGTCAAGAATGACACCAATGTGTCTGGGGATGGCCGACTGGGGAAGCTGCTTGCGCAGACGTTCCTCATACAGGTCATAGGCCAGAGCTAGTCGCGCCATGTTCCCTCCTATTTCAAGCTACCGGTAGCCGTTAACAGTGCCTTAACCGCTAGCGACACCGTATTAGGCAACCGCTAGCGATCGTTGATCTGCGTTAAGGGTAATCGTTTTTCATAGTGAAAGTGACCTCACCTACACGCATATGCGCATTGGAGGTACGCGATGAGCACGATTGTTGGAACCGAACACCTCGAAGGCATTGGAAGATGGTCATCTGCTGGATCGCACCTCGTGCACAATCACTAACTTACGGTAACGTAGGTTATGTGGATATCAGCTTGAGGCTGACAGCCACGGTTCGCATTTATTCGCGTTCACATTCGTTTAGGGAGGCATCGTGAAGGTCGCATCACTTCATCCGAAGTCGTGGGTTCCAAACCAACTGATCGCTATTAAGCCTCACCTGCGAGGATGGTTACATCTTGTTACAGCCCCACTCTCGCTAGCGGCATCGATCGTGCTGATCTGTCTTGCCCCGACGACTCCGACGAAGTGGGCATCAGCGGTTTACCTTGCCTCGTCTCTTCTTCTTTTTGGCATCTCGGGTCTCTATCATCGCTTCTACTGGAAGCCGAACTGGGAGCTCGTGTGGAAACGGCTTGATCACTCGAATATTTTCCTTCTGATCGCCGGCACATACACTCCCTTGTCGGTTGCTCTGCTAACCAGGCACGATGCAACGATTCTGCTGTCGATTGTCTGGACTGGCGCCATCATCGGGATCCTCATCAACCTTTTCTGGCCGACCGCCCCGCGGTGGCTCTCAACGTTAATCTACGTGGTTTTGGGATGGACTGCTGTCGCATACCTCCCTCAGCTCTGGAGCGCTGGTGGCCCGGCTGTGGTCTGGCTGATCGTCGCGGGGGGCATTCTCTACACGCTGGGCGCAATCGTCTACGCAACAAAGCGTCCAGATCCTTCCCCGACGTGGTTCGGGTTCCACGAAATCTTTCACTCTTTCACCGTTGCCGCTTGGGCATGCCACTGCGTGGCCGTGTATTTGGCCGTTCTTCTCTGATTTCTGCGGCTTCGTTGACGAGGCCGGACGACTCATCTGCACGTTACGTTTGCGCCCGGAATTCACCTGACTGCTTTGCATTCGGGCAGGAATGCTTTGGCATTGCTAGACTGACTGAGTCTTAGCGCCGGTACCATCGTGCCGGCTATCGTTTTGGAGGAAACTCATGGCCGACACTCAGTGGCTGACTCAGGCTCAGTACGACCTTCTGCAAAAGGAACTCACCGAGCGCATTGAAATCAAGCGCCCGGAAATTGCGAAGCTGATCGATGCGGCTCGCCAGGAGGGCGACCTGCGTGAGAACGGTGGCTACCACGCTGCACGCAATGAGCAATCGATGAACGAAACGCGTATCCAGACTCTGCAGGAGATGCTCGCTTCAGCAGAGGTTGGCGAAACGCCCGCCGATGACGGCATCGTTGAACCCGGCATGGTTGTGACTGCTCTGGTTGGCGGACGCGAGATGACGTTCCTTCTCGGTTCACGTGACGCTGGTGGAGACTTGGGCGTGCAGGTCTTCTCTGCGAAGGCTCCTCTGGGTGCCGCGGTCACCGGGCATAAGACGGGCGACAAAGTGTCGTACGAGGCCCCAAATGGCAAGGAGATCGAGGTCGAGATCCTCACAGCAAAGCCTTTCGTTGGCTGATCTGCTCTAGAGCGCCCTTTCATTCCTGCTCTGTCTTCAGGGTCAGCTTCAAGGTCAGCGTTTCAAAGAGGATACGCGCCTTGTTCTTCCATAGAACACCCGAAGGGGAAAAGTGCCGAAGCATGTGTGGCGGGGTCAGTAGTTGTTGACTACTGACCCCGCCACACGTGTTTAACTGTCTTAAACGCTATCTAGCCTCCCC
>NZ_JAQEVQ010000003.1:105810-198088 GCF_027694595.1 Pauljensenia sp. OF14-1SRA
AGCCTCCCCTGGGCTTTCCATGCTCTGCGCACTTTCAGTGTCGTCCATATCCGGTTTTTCCTCTGAACCGGGGGTCTCGTGGCTAGAAGTGGACGCAACCGATCCGTCAGCCACGACCTGAGACGTCGCGTCCTGGGACGAAGATTGAGCGGGGGCCTCGCTGACTCGCGTCTTCGACGAGTACGATGCTGCGACCATTTCATCGAGCATTCCGGGAGGACCACCGGGACGATCCTGCTTTGCTGCCAACTCTGGCATGGAGTCATATCCATGCAGGTAGAGGAACGTGGCATTCAAGAACGCCGCAATCGGAACACCGAAAACAGCGCCAGGAATACCACCCAGCGAACCAGCGCCTGCCACGACAAGCAACACGGCCATCGGGTGAAGAGAAACAGCGTGAGACATCAACAGAGGCTGAAGAAGATTCGATTCGATCTGCTGAACAACCAAGATGATAACCAGCATGATGACGCCAGCCGTAATCCCCTGATCGACCAAAGCAACCAGAACAGCGATGGCACCGGACACCAATGCGCCAACAATCGGAACGAAGGACGCAAAGAATACGACCACAATGATCGGAAGAACCATGGGGAGCCCCAAGAAGAAGGCTCCCAAACCGATACCCACCGCGTCGATAGCAGCAACTTCAATCTGGGTGCGAACGTACGAACCGAGCGTCACCCAGCCACGAATCGCAGATTCGTGCAGAGGAGTACGTGCCGGAGCTGGGAACAGTCGAACGATCCACAGCCAGATTGTGCGCCCCTCTTTAAGGAAGAAGAACAGGCAGAACAGCATAATCAGGAAGCCGGAAACCAACGACACCACCGAGGATGTGACCGAGTAGGCCTGACTGAAAATCTGCTGCACGTTCTGCTGCACATAGTTGGTAATCTGAGTCATCGCGCTGGTGACAACATTGTCGAAGACCGTCATGTCGATCTTCCATGGCAACTTAGCCAGCCAGTCACGGAACGTATCAAGACCACCGCTAGCCTTCGTCATCAGATCAGGCAACTGCATGGTAATTTCTGTGCCCGCCTGCGACAGAGAACCTGCGACAAGCGCAACCAGAAATAGCAGACCCAGAGCTGCTGCTAGCGTCCTCGGGAGCTTTGCCTTTACCGACAGCCAACGCACAAGCGGTTCAAGCAAGACAGCAAGAAGCAAAGCGATCGCGACAGAAATAATCAGCGTCCAGATCTTGGAAGCAGCCCACGTAATACCCGCCGCTGCGATCGCAACGACAATCAGACGCCATGACAGCGCGGCAGATAAGCGAAGAGGCCAAGGAACAGACCTTGCTGCATCGCGTTCACTTTCAAGCGTATCCCCGCGGTGAAACTCCATCGTGGACTCTTCTGCGCCGACGCCATTCTTGCGCTCCGCTTCTGACACGAGCCGAGCAACAAACGCGCCAAGACGCGCTTTGTTTCGTCCACTGCGATCAAACATCGCGACCCCTTTCACTGTTGAACTGTTTCAAGACTACCTGAGACCGTGTACAAATCCATTTGCAGCCTATTTCCTCCTCCTGTCGCGCCTTGGCGTATTCAGTGTTTGGATTAAGCCATGACAAACCTGACTGATCTTTTCAGCAGTGGCAGTTTCATTGCCCCTGCAGCTCTCAACGCTCCCATTCACACTGAGCCCGGCAAGAACGAAGAAGTCATCTATTTTGCAGCGGGGTGTTTCTGGGGAGTTGACAAAGTCTTCTGGAATACTCCTGGGGTCGTTGCAACCGCAACGGGCTACATGGGTGGCACGCTGGAAAACCCCTCCTACGAAGACGTCTGTAGCGGGCTGACCGGTCACGCTGAAACCGTGCGCGTTGTCTATTCAACCGAAAAGACCAGTGTGGCTCAGCTCATTTCCCTCTTCTTTGAGATTCACGATCCAACTCAAGTGAACCGCCAGGGTAACGACCGTGGGACCCAGTATCGCGGTGCAATCTGGACTTCGACGGATGGACAGTTGGCAACGGCTCTTGCTGCCCGGGATGCGTATCAAGAAAAGATCAGCGAAGCTGGCTTCGGCCAAATCGCAACTGAGATCGCCCCCGCATCTAAAGCCGGTCAATTCTGGTACGCAGAGGGCTATCACCAAAAGTACCTGTTTAAGAATCCCAACGGATACGAATGCCACGCACGAACAGGGATCCCCTGCCCGATCATCTAGTCACCTAGCGCTTCAACACCCAATGTTTTCCGTTCGGCTTGTGCGCATATATACGAGGCCGCGCCCGCAACAAAGCATTGTGCTTGCTACGGGCGCGGTTCGTTATCTCTAGACTCAGGCAACGCCCATGATGTCGGTGACGAATACCAGCGTGTCACCGCCACCGATACCTGCCTGTGGCACGCCACGTGCGCCATAGCCGTATTCCGGCGGAATGGAGAGCAGAACGCGCGAACCAACGCGGTGGCCCAGCAGGCCCTCGTCCCATCCGCGGATGACCATACCAACGCCGATCTGGAAACTCAGGGCTGCCCCACGATCGTAGGAGTTGTCGAAGATATCGCCACCAAATACCTGGCCAAGGTAGTGGCAGTGGATGGTGTCTCCGGCTTCAACGACGTCGCCGTCACCTTCTGTCAGAACCTCGACAAGAAGTTCGTCGGAGGGAGCATTTTCGAAGGTGAGCTGGGGCTTACGGGCAAAGTCGCCGGTAACAGTGATGTTTTCCATGAGGATTCTTTCAAGATTCGTGATGCACGGTAAGAATTCGATTCCTTGCGTTGGAATCGGAGAGGAAGAGTCAGTTGTCCCTGAATGCTGCGATGAGTCGCAGAATCTCTAGGTACATCCACACGACGGTGACCAGAATACCGAAAGCACACATCCACGCATACTTTGCAGGAACACCCTGCTCTACACCGATTCGCGCTTGGTCAAAATCGCCGATCAGACAGGCTGCTCCAACGAAGACAGCCAGCAGACCAACGACAATGCCCAGCGGAATACCCATCACGGTAATCGAGTCGAAGCCACCGGAGGAAAGGAGACCCGTCAAGGTCAAAACCCATGACAAGAGTCGGTAAACGAGGATGCCGATCAGTGCAATCAGCGTGAACTTCATCAGCTTCGACGAATTACGGACCTTACCGGAAGCAAAGAGCGCAAGGGTCACACCGAAGACGCCGGCCGTCGCAACGAGTGCTTGAACGACGATTCCGGGGTACATCAATTCGAAGACGGCAGAAATTGCGCCAAGAGCCAACCCCTCGAAAGCCGCATAGGCGAGGATCAAAGCGGGACGAATGGTCTGAGAGAACGAATTCACCATCGCCAGAATGAAGCCAACAAGCACGCCAATACCGGACAGCACAATCGCCATCGACGGGTTCACGGCAGACAGCATCCACGTTGCCGTAGCGGCAACCAGCAGGACACCCAGGGAAATTCCGGTCTTCATAATGACGTCGTCGTAGGTCATCACCCCACGATCAACAGCATCCGCGGCCGGTGCTTGGTACATCGACTCCATCTGAGACTGCGTGTAGCGCCCGTAGTCCATCGACGAGGCCGACCCAGCTTGGGTGGAATACGGGTTCGCCGTCGAATATGGGTAACGCTGATCCGCAGCGTTACCGGTGCCCACCTGTGATGACGGAGCGTATCCGGGCATTGTGGGGTATCCCGCCGGCGTGTAGTGCGATTCCTTCGCCCACTGAGTTTCAAGCTTGTCAAAAACTGGGTTAGACAACTTCTGGCCTCCTAGGTCTTACGTGTCTACCTCTATTGTCCCACGACTTCCACGGACTTTCCCTAGAAGAAACCGCACAAAACCGCCACAAAACCTGTGTCTTTCCTGAAAACACTCATCCCTCGCCAGACGGAGAAGGCTTAAGAAAGCGGTGAACAAGCGCGCATGGCCGACAGATCCTCATGCCCAGGCAGTGCGTTCTTTAGGTTAGAATGAGGCGCGCACATGCGCGGCCCCCATGGCCCAATTGGCAGAGGCAACCGACTTAAAATCGGTGTGTTGTCGGTTCGAGTCCGACTGGGGGTACTTTTCGCTCCCCGCCTATCTCAGGCAATTCCTCTGATCCTAGGCAAGCGACAGGGCAATGCCATCAAGGATGTCATGCTCGGACGTCACAACACGGTCAATGACGGTCCCCTGCTCAGTTGCGCGAGCAACAACACGCTTGACGATACGGCTCCAAATCAGCGCGCCCGCCGCAATCACATCTTCACGCCCCTCAGGCATAAACCCAAGAGCGGCCTTCACCTTCGAAGGCTGATCCACCATGAAACGCACCGCTTGATCAATCTGATCAAGACTCAACGACGCACCGTGAATGAGTTCCGGCTGATATGTCGCAAGCCCCAAAGCCTGAGCGGTCAACGTTGTGACAGTGCCAGCAACACCCACCAATGTCTTCACACGCTCAAGGTCAACAACTTTTTGTGCCCCATCGAGCTGTTCATCAATCCACTCGATTGCACGCTCTTGATCCGCAAGGGGAATTCCCGCTTCTTGATCACAGTCAGCAAAGAATTTTTCTGTCACGCGCACCGCACCCATATCGACAGAAATTGCCTGACGAACCTCAGTATCACCCAAGACCAGTTCGGTCGAGCCACCACCGATATCGACGACAAGCATCGGGCTTTCGACGCCCGCCCCTAGGCCAGAGACTGCGCCCGAGAAAGACAGGGCGGCCTCGAGCGTTCCTTCAACAACCTCCGGATCGATGCCGAGAATCGAACGAACAGCATCGATAAATTCATCGCGATTGGACGCATCCCGCGACGCAGACGTCGCCACAAACCGCACCTTTGAAGCACCCAGGCGGGAGATCATGCGCTCATACTCAACAACGGCATCAATCGTGCGATCAATCGCAGCCGGATCGAAACGACCCGTTTTATCTACTCCCTGCCCCAAGCGAACAATACGCATCTGACGAGTCAAATCAGTCAGGCGCACACCGTTTTCATCACGCTCTACATCGGCAACAAGCAACCTGATGGAGTTCGTTCCACAATCAATACCAGCGACACGATTCATTAAATACACATTCCTTTTTGGGGCACACTCCCGAGTTACGCCGTCACCTCATCAACGACACCGTCATTGCCAGGCAACAACCGCGGCCAACCACCAGCTAGCAGGAGCAGCGCTGAGCGCTCCACATCCCTCGTTCTTCCATCATCGCTAACGCGCGATCACCAATCGGATTCACACCGGGACCCGCTGCTAGGGCATGACCAACCAGAGCATGAAGACACTTGACACGCGCCGGCATGCCACCAGCGGAAACACCCGAGATTTCAGGAACATCCCCCAATTCGAGACGACGTTCAATATAGTCACGATGAGCTGCCTGGTACTGAGCGGCAACCTCTTCATCATTGGCCAGCAGGTCATTGAAATCTTCCATGACATGCTCAGCCTCGAGCGTTGAACACGCCTTCACGATCGGAGGGCTGGTCAGATAGAACGTCGTCGGGAACGGACTACCGTCTTCAAGACGCGGAGCCGTCTTCACGACAGTCGGACGACCACACACGCAACGTGCACCAATACCAACAACACCGCGAGGCACACGATCCAACTGCTCACGCAAAACATCCAGATCTGCTTCGGTAGCAATCGACGGGTCTTTCCCCACTTCGGTCACGATAACGTGCTCCTTACGATTTGGCCGCAACGCGCGACTATTGAGATTGAGCGCTTTGGGCGCCACTGGGCGCTGACTGATCGCCAGACTGCGATGGTACAGCCTTCGACTGACCCACTTCAGCTTCGTCAGCTTCTTGAATCAGTTTACCGACAACTTGAATCCACGGCCGTGCTGGGCCTTCAGGCGACGCAGCGTTGATCTGCGCTTTGTCCAAATACTCCTCGCCAGGATCAACCACCGCGTACTGCACCTCACCCGGCTTCACGTACCCGAGTCGTTCACGAGCCTGCGAGGCAATGAACTCCGGGTCGCTCCACAAGTCGAGCTGCTCACGCATCTGAGCATTCTGTTTCTTCGTCTGTTCTACCTTCGCGGTGATGTCACGAAGCTCCTGCTCCTGTTTCCACCACGCGTACAAATTGGGGACGAGCAATGCCCCAAGCACACCGACAAGAACAACAACGGAGAGCAAACGCGTCGAAAGCTCCAGACCGCCCACAAGGAACGTCTTTCCTTCAGCAAGACGGCGTTCTTGGCGAGCTTTCTTCTCTTGACGACGCTCGCGAGCTTTAGTTCGACGGCGTTCTTCACGACTGAGCGGAACACGTGCAGGACGGAGCTGATGAGTTGAAGCAGCGGCATTCGCCCTATGAGCGCTACGAATCTCCCGTGCTCGCTCCAGGCGTTCTGCGGGAGAGCGTGGCGCCTGCGTATCTGCCGATCCCTTTGCGCTATCAGACTTCTTGGAGCGCTTGAACAAGGATGATTTTTCTGAAGCCTTCTGATCCTTTTTGGGCGCGGTTCCACGCAATAGACCACGATTGGGGTCTGGTCGTCGGGGCGCTTGGGGGCGCTCACTGCGTGGATTACGAGGCATGCTTCTAATGGTGCCCCACTTCGGGCTTCGGCGCGCGTCAGCCTAACGGCGAGCCGAAGCGCGCACCTGTGATGTGCTCCAACTTTTAAGCTTCATTGGCTTGATACAGCAGTGGGCCCCGAACCGACGGTTCGGGGCCCACACGTCGCCTCAGTGCGTGAGCACATCGTCGACGAAGCGTTTTTCCTAGCTACGCTCAGTTCAGCGACCGAGGCGCGGGAAGGAGGAACGGCCAGCGTAAACAGCTGCATCGCCGAGTTCTTCTTCGATGCGCAGGAGCTGGTTGTACTTGGCAACGCGCTCGGAACGAGCCGGTGCGCCAGTCTTGATCTGACCGGAGTTGGTGGCAACTGCGAGGTCAGCAATGGTGACGTCTTCGGTCTCGCCGGAACGGTGCGAGGTCATCGAACGGTAGCCGTTACGGTGTGCTTCCTCAACCGCATCGAGGGTTTCGGTGAGCGAACCGATCTGGTTGACCTTAACCAGCAGAGCGTTGGCGGCGCCGAGCTCGATGCCCTTGCGCAGACGCTCCGGGTTGGTAACGAAGAAGTCATCGCCAACGAGCTGGACGCGATCGCCGATCTTGTCGGTGAGGGACTTCCATGCATCCCATTCGTCTTCCGACAGCGGGTCTTCGATCGAAACCAGCGGGTACTTCGAGATGAGGTTCTCGTAGTACTCAACCATGTACTCGGTCGTGCGGCCTTCGCCTTCGAACTGGTACAGGCCGTCTTTGAAGAACTCAGAGGAAGCAACGTCGAGGGCGAGAGCAACGTCTTCGCCGGGCTTGAAGCCGGCCTTTTCGATTGCTTCGATGATCAGGTCGAGTGCTGCAGCGTTGGACTCGAGGTTCGGTGCGAAACCGCCTTCGTCGCCGAGGCCGGTGGACAGACCGCGTTCCTTGATGACGCCCTTGAGGGTGTGGTAGACCTCTGCGCCCCAACGGAGGGCTTCGCGGAAGGTCGGTGCACCGATCGGAGCGATCATGAATTCCTGGATGTCAACGTTGGTGTCGGCGTGCGAACCACCGTTGAGGATGTTCATCATCGGGACGGGCAGAACGTGAGCGTTCGGGCCACCGAGGTACTGGTAGAGCGACAGACCAGCGGACTCAGCTGCTGCGTGTGCAACGGCGAGGGAAACACCGAGGATGGCGTTTGCACCAAGCTTGCCCTTGTTCGGGGTGCCGTCGAGGTCCAGCATGATCTGGTCGATGGCGCGCTGATCTGCAGCGTCCTCGTCAATCAGTTCGGGGGCGATGATGTCGTTCACTGCGTCAACGGCGTCCTGAACACCCTTGCCCAGGTAACGGCCCTTGTCGCCGTCGCGACGCTCAACTGCTTCAAATGCGCCGGTGGAAGCGCCTGAAGGCACGGATGCACGTGCAAGCGTTCCGTCTTCGAGCAGGACCTCAACCTCAACGGTCGGGTTACCGCGCGAGTCCAGAATCTCGCGAGCTCCAATAGCCTCAATCCTTGCCACGTCATTCTCCAATCGATCAATTTCGTGGACTGTTGTCAGTCATAACGGTAGTACGTTTGCGGCCATTCAGCCTAGTTGCAGACGCAAATCTGAACAAGCATTCACGCCTTGTGAAGTGCGATGATCCGTTCAGCCGCCTTTGGTCCCGATCTTTGACGAAACCAAGGAGGAATGGATCACACGATCACTCGCCAGAGCCAGCTCCGCCACCGGTCTGGTCAGCCGTGAAAACGGAAGCATCCACAACGTCACCGAAGATCGGTGCCTTGAGGCTGCCATCTTCTGTAATCGTGCCGTAGCGGGGGTTGATGTCAACCTTCTGCGTAGCAGCGATTTCCTTGTAGTCCTCAGCGAGGGTGGCAAGCGCATCCTGGCCCATCTGATCCAGCTGAGCTTTGATCACCGAGTAGCGAAGAATCTCGGTCAGAACGGGGCTGAGGTCACCGGATGGAGCATGAATACGTCCCTGGTCGACGAGCGACGCAACGAACTCATTCACCTGCTCATCGGTTGCAGAAATCTGGTTCTCATTAGCCAGCTGCGTGAACTTCAAAGCATCGGGAAGCATGGCCACAAGGGTTGCGCGATCCATCGGCTGGCCGGTCAGCTCGGCGTACTGGGAAAGGGCGTCTGAGACATCAGCTTCGGAGTAGTTGACGCCGTTCACTGAAACTGCGGTGCCCGGGTGTGCCGAGCATGCTCCGAGTCCCAGGATGGAAATGCTTGCTACAGCAACCATTGCTGCTTTCTTTACGCTGAACACGTAGGTCCTCCCTGCCGTATGGCCCATGTTGGCCACGATTATTTTATGACACGTTCCTTTAAAAGTGCTGAAAGCGCCGTGATGATGAAATCAGGCGTTAAAAGGGACAAGAATCTTCGTTACCAAAATTTCAACCCAATCCAGCAACGCTTCATCCGTGAGCGGTTCTCCGCCGATTCGACGAGTCATGGGAAGGGGAACCATGACCTGTCGAACAGCAGCTTTAATGACCGCACCCGGGTGTAAACGCTTCAAGCGAAGAACCTGAGACTCGCGCAGGTCTACCGGACCAACACGCAGGTACTTGCCTTGGGTCACGATCTCTTCAATGCCGGTTGCGCGCACGATAGTGCGAAGGCGAGCAACATCGAACAGCAATTCCACATTGCGGGGCAACGGCCCGTATCGGTCAATCAGTTCCTCGCGCACATCGGCTGCTCGCTCGGGCGACGTGATCGACGCGATCTTGCCGTATACCTCCAGGCGCAGACGCTCACCGGGCACATAGTCCTCAGGAATGTGGGCATCAACGCTCAGATCCATCCGCAGGTCGCTCTTCTCTTCAGGAGCCTCACCTCGATAGGCTGCGACCGCATCGGCGACCATTCTCACATACAGGTCGAAGCCAACCCCTTCAACATGACCGGATTGAGCCCCGCCCAGCAGGTTGCCGGCACCTCGGATCTCTAGATCCTTTTGTGCGACAGCAAGCCCTGCACCCAGGTCGGTGTTCGCAGCGATAGTCTTCAGGCGCTCATGCGCGGTTTCCGTCAGAGTCTTGTCCGCCGGATAGAAGAAATACGCATACGCACGCTCGCGGCCTCGTCCCACTCGACCGCGCAACTGGTGCAATTGGGACAAGCCGAACACATCGGCGCGATCCACGATCAGCGTATTCGCATTGGAAATATCCAAGCCGGTTTCCACAATGGTGGTACACACCAGAACGTCGAACTCGTGGTTCCAGAAGTCGACGATCACGTCCTCTAGCTGGTGTTCGCTGAGCTTTCCGTGAGCGATCCTCACGCGCGCCTCGGGAACGAGTTCCTGAATGTGGGCTGCGACCTTCGAAATTGAATCCACGCGATTGTGGACGAAGAACACCTGTCCGTCGCGTAGCAACTCACGGCGAATTGCCGCGCTGACCTGCGCATCCGTGTACGCCCCGACAAAAGTCAAAACCGGCTGGCGTTCTTCTGGTGGAGTCTGCAGAATCGACATCTCGCGAATACCTGACACTGCCATTTCCAGCGTTCTTGGGATCGGCGTGGCCGACATCGACAGCACATCCACGTCGGTGCGCAGCGCCTTCAGCGTCTCTTTATGCTCAACGCCGAAACGCTGTTCCTCGTCAATCACGACAAGGCCGAGGTTCTTGAACACCACCGTTCCCGTCAGCAAGGAATGAGTGCCAATCACAAGGTCAACGCGCCCCGAGGCAAGCCCCTCTTTCACCTCTTGCGTTTCCTTCGGCGTTGAAAAACGCGAGAGGGACGCAATGGTCACGGGGAAGCCCGCGTAGCGTTCGGTGAAAGTTTCAACATGCTGTTGTACAAGCAGGGTTGTCGGAACAAGCACTGCAACCTGCTTGCCATCTTGAATTGCTTTAAACGCAGCGCGAACAGCGATTTCGGTCTTGCCGTATCCGACATCGCCCGTTAGCAGGCGATCCATGGGGATCGGCTTCTCCATATCAGCTTTCACTTCATCAATCGTCACCAGCTGATCGGGGGTTTCCACATATGGGAATGCATCCTCAAGTTCGCGTTGCCACGGAGTATCGGGGCCGAACGCGTGTCCTTTGGTTGCTTGGCGAGCAGCGTAGAGGCGAATAAGCTCCTTGGCAATCTCGTTGACCGCTTTCTTCGCCTTCGCTTTCCGCTTCGCCCAGTCAGCTCCACCCATCTTCGTCAGCGTCGGCTGATCCGAACCCGTGTACTTGGAAATCTGTCCAAGGGCATCGGTCGGAATAAACAGCTGATCTCCACGCTGGCCTCTCTTCGAAGGCGCATACTCCAAAACCAGATAGTCACGGGTGACAGATGCGGAGCCATGTCCCACGGTGCGCGAGACCATCTCAATGAATCGGCCGATACCGTGTTGCTCGTGGACGATGTAGTCACCCGGGTGCAGTGACAGCGGGTCGACGCCCTTCTTGCGACGCGAGGGCATCCGTCGCATGTCCCGGGTTGTAGAACCCGTACGCCCCGTCAGATCCGACTCTGTGAGGATAACGAACTGCTCATCCGGCAGGACAAAACCCTGTCCAGCTTGCGCGGTCGTAACGGCAACCGAACCGGCTTCGACAGGAGTCTCAATATCATCGCGCAGGCTTGCCCGAACCCCTGCTTCAGCCATAATTGTGCGGATTCGGCGTGCAGGACCGGGGCCTTCGGTTGTGATGACAATCCGCCAGCCCTGCGACGCAAGCTGCTTCAAATCTGCGCTCGCCGACACAAAATCGCCCCTGTACGAGCGTACGTCACGTGCTCCCATGCTCATCAGAGTTGGGGACGCAACCACTGCTTTCGTCTCTTCCGCGAGCGCGTCGGAAGTGTCCTCGCCAAGCGCGTCGGCAAGTTCGGGTGGGGGTAGCGTGGTCAATTCCCACCAGGCACGATCGTCCGACTTCCAGATGTCCTCGTAGTGAAGGAACGAGGCCTCGCCTGCTTGAATGGGCACGTGTCCTCCACCGGCGGCGGTGGACCAGGCGGCTGCTAAGAATTCTTCGGTCGTTGCGATCAGGTCTTGGGCACGGGCAGCGATCCTCTCCGGATCGCAGGCGATAATCGGGCTGTCTGCGGGCAGAAGATCAAGCAGACGATCCATGCCGGAGGCGAGAACCGGTGCCAAGGATTCGATGCCGGGTGCCGCGATTCCCTCGGAAGCGAGTGCCAGCATTTCGGTAGCGCCTGGAAGCTCGGTGGCCAGTTCGCGTGCGCGAGCTCGCACTGCCCTATTGAGCAGGAGTTCACGGCATGCGGTTGCCCAGAGGCCGTCCGGTGCTTCCCCTAAGGTTCGCTGGTCTTGAAGAGAGAAGGCACGAATCTCATCGACTTCGTCCCCCCACAGCTCGATGCGTAGTGGATGCGCTTCCTGAGGCGGGAAAACGTCAAGGATTCCACCGCGAACGCTGACTTGTCCGCGAGATTCGACCATGTCGGTGCGCTGGTATCCCAGTTCAGTCAGTCGGTCGACAAGATCCGTCAGGTCAACACGATCCCCGACTTTGACGCGCACGACTTCAATGTCAGCCACACCTCGAATAATTGGCTGGAGGAACGCGCGAATCGGGACAACAAGAACCGAAAGTGGACCCGCATGCGGATCGCCTGCAACGGGATGAACCAGCCTGCGGAGCACAGCGATACGACGGGCCATCGTGTCGACCTGAGGTGAAAGACGCTCATGCGGGAGCGTTTCCCAGGAAGGGAACATTTCAACACTGTCCGTCCACGACCTCAGGGCAGCAGTCAAACGTTCAGCTTCCCGCCCTGTCGCAGTCAGGGCAATCAGTGGCTGTGCCTGTCCGTATTCGCTCAGAGTGGCAAGAACGACAGGACGCGCGCCAGCGGGAACAACGAAAACACCGTTCCTTGCCGACGAGATCGAACCGCACGCCTGATCGAGTGCAGAATCTGAGGCAATAATGCCTTTTAAACCGGTAAGGTTCACTCTTTACTTCCCTGAGTTCGCTGAGTGCAGAGCCATCTGAGTCGGAACAAAACCGTTTGTCACGATGGATTCGACAACATCGGCAGCATTTTCAAAGGTCACGTCCCATTCGGGGCGGTCTTTGGCACTCAGACGAGCAAGAACAAAGTCTGCGGGGGCCTGCCTGCCCGGCGGGCGACCGATACCAATACGCAGGCGATGATAGTCCTTCGTTCCAAGGACCTGAGAAATGGACTTCAACCCGTTGTGGCCGCCTTCGCCACCGCCCTTTTTCAAGCGAAGCTCATGCGCAGGAAGATCCAGATCGTCGTGAATGACCAGAAGATGATCGACATCGATTCCAAGGAACTTCATCAGTCGGCCAACCGGGCCACCCGAGGTGTTCATATAGGAATCCGACTTTGCGAGCACAACTTTCGGGCCGGGCACACCACCGGGAAGAATCCCAAGACGCACATCCGCTACGTGGGTGCCACTTCGATGAGATGACCACGATGCACCTGTACGTTGGAGCAACACACCTTCGGTCAATTGACCGACGTTGTGACGGGTCGCAGCATACTGCTCCCCCGGATTACCAAGGCCAACAACAAGCCACGTGGATGAAGACGTCATACGTCGATTCTGCCATTAGCGTCCACACAATGACGTATAAGGCGTTGCACACCACGCGGACCGAAGTGGGTTAGCGGGCATATGCGTTGCTCACGTAGGCTTGTCAGCAGCTACTCCGCTTGTTCACCATCTACCCTAGGCATTGCAATGTTTCTTCCTCAGCGTTCCCCCGGTCAAGACTGGCTTGGTGTCGTTGTTGCAATCCCGGAGCCGTGGGTCACACAGCTGACAGAACTTCGCTTGAACCTCGGAGATCTTCAAGGGTCGATGGTGCCGGCGCACATTACGATCCTTCCGCCGACGCCATTCCCCTCGGGCGAGCGTCCCGAAGTCATTCGTCACCTGCGTGAAGTGGCAAAACACCACCGCCCCTTCCGCGTGACCCTCAAAGGCAGTGGCTCGTTCCGTCCGATTTCACCGGTTGCCTTCCTCAATGTGGATCACGGTGCGCGCGAATGTGAAAGCCTCGCCGACGAAGTCCGCACTGGGCCACTGGACATCGAGCAACGTTTCCCCTACCACCCGCACGTCACCTTGGCACAGGGTCTTGAAGATCCTGTGCTTGACTTGGCTGAAGATATCGGCAACACCTTCGAAGCCTCGTGGATTGTCCCCGGATTCCGCCTCGACAAAGTCGATGAACGAGGTATGTACTCCACCATGGCCCTATTCGACTTCGAAGCAGCCACACTCTAATCTCTTCAACTCCCCCTCACTAAGGGGATCCGTCACGTTCGTTGTGTCCACTCATCCGCCACCGTTACGGTGAATGCATGACGAAAAAACAGGCGGCCTCGTCCCCTCAAACACACAAGGGTGCCACCCCCACTTCCGCACCTGCCGAGCCACCGCGTCTAGCTGACGCGCTCCGCGCCCCGACCCTGGGCGATAAGGTCGCCCAACTTGGCGCCTGGTGGGCACATACGCGCCTGGCGCGTATGCTCGCACGCTACAACCAGGTCTCCGGCAACCTGATTTCTTCAGGCATGGCCCTGACCGCACTCCTGTCATTGACCGCCGCTTTGACCGTTCTTGTCACTGTTTTCCTGTCGATCATCGGCGACAATCAGGAACTCCGCACCGCATTCTTCGATGCGATTGCGCAGGCCATCCCATCCCTGATCCAAACAGATGACAACCCGAACGGAATGGTCAGCCCCGATGATTTCGTGATGACCGGAGCCGTGTCGATCACCGGCATCATCGCTCTTGCGATCATGGCGTGGAGTGCCATCGGCGTGATTGGACAGCTCGCGAATTCGATTCGCAAAATGTTCGCGATCCCCACGGTCCCCGATAATCCGTTGATGCAGATTCTGCGTAATGCGCTGGGGGCACTCGGCCTTGCCCTCTCCATCATTCTGGGCGCCGGCCTTGGCATTGTCGTTGATCTTGGTGGCCAGTGGATCCTAGGAGCGATCGGGTTGTCTTCCGGACCCGTTGCCACTGCCCTGCTGAAAATTGCTTCCTACGCGGTCGCTTTCGTCGTCTATGCGTTGGTCACGTGGCTTCTCATCTGGGTTGTCGCGCGCGTTCATCCTCCGCGCAAAGACCTGATCTGGGGACTGGCAATCATCTCAGTCGCATCGATCATGCTACGAATTCTTGGCACGTCTGCTGTCAGTGCTTCGTCGAGTCCACTCCTTGCGGCGGGCGCTTCCATCATCACGCTGATCCTCTGGATCAACCTACAGATGCGAGCTTTCCTGATGGCATGCGCGTGGACGGCAAACCCGCCGGCACCCGGCAAGCCCACAGAGGCTGACGAAGTCCATTTCACAGAGCGCCCGAACTACATCACCTGCTCGGATCCGCGAACACTGCTCTGGCCACACCACCCAATTTCCGGGGAAGTTCGCCCCGACCCGTTGTATTCGGCAAGCCGCGACTTGGAGTGGCAGACGATCAAGTAACTGCCCTCCGCCGTTAGTTCACGAGGTCGGGCAGCCTGAATACGACTGTGGGGGAACACCAGATGGTGTTCCCCCACTTCGCTTGTTTCATGCCCGAGTTGAAAAGAAATCCAGAAGATTCCCTTTCGCAGCCTCCGCGACAGCCCTAGCGGTTAGACCCGGTAGGTCACGGTGAGTGGTGCATGATCAGAGAATCGCTGGTCGTAAGCCTGAGCGCGCCCGATCGCGAATGCAGTCGCGGTCGATGCCAGAGTCGGAGTCGCATAGTGATAGTCGATGCGCCAACCCGTGTCGTTATCGAAGGCTTTGCCTCGCCACGACCACCACGTGTACGGCCCCTGCACGTCACCAGCTAGGTCACGAACAACGTCATGCCAGCCGGCATCCACCCAATCGTTTAAGAATACGATTTCTTCGTCCAAGACACCCGCACGTTTATTGTGGTTCGGCGTCCAGTTCTTTATATCCTGACGTGAGCGAACAACGTTGTAGTCACCGCAGACGACAGCCTTTTCACCCGACGCAAGAATCTCAGCCATGCGCTCGCCAATGCGAGGCAGATGAGCCATCTTCGCTTCCTGCTTCGGCGTATCCTTTTCACCCGAATGGAAGTATGCGGACACAACACGAACACTCTGAGAGTCCGCGGTGACAACGCCTTCAATCCAACGCCCAGAGTCAACGTCAGTGTCCGCGTCCCCCAACCCTGCGCGAACATCATCGAGGGTTGCACGGCCTCGTCGCACTGCAATCGCAACACCCGCGCGACCTTTGATGCGACACGGCTCGGTGGCAAGCACCCACTCTTGCCCCAAGATGTCTTCGGTGATCTGAGTATCGGCGCGTACTTCCTGCATCAGCAGAACATCCGGGTCTTCGACCGCAATCCAGTCAAGGAAACCACGTTTTACCGCTGCACGGATCCCGTTCAGGTTAATGCTTGTAATCTTCACGCTTATCCCTTGTGCGTTGAATTCACCAGCGTGTCAGTCGCCTAACGTGGCAACCATGACCGCCTTGATCGTGTGCATACGGTTTTCTGCCTGATCGAAGACGATCGAAGCGGGGCCTTCGAAGACCTCGTCGGTCACTTCGATGCCATCCATACCGGTGGCTTCAAACAGCTGCTCGCCGATCACGGTCTTACGATCATGATACGCCGGCAGACAGTGCATGAACTTTGCCTGCGGGCCAGCCTTTTCCATCAGCGAAGCATTCACCTGGTAGTCACGTAGCATCTCGATGCGTTCATTCCAAACATCTTTCGGCTCGCCCATCGACACCCAAATGTCAGTGTGGACGAAGTCAACACCCGCAACACCTTCATCAACGTTGTCGGTCACCGTCACCTTCGCCCCAGTTTCTTCAGCAATACGGCGTGCGTGAGCGATGCATTCTTCATCCGGCCAAAGTTCACGCGGCGCAACAATGCGGACATCAGCTCCGATCAATGCACCGTTGACCAGCAGGGAACGACCCATGTTAAAACGAGCATCACCAACGTAGGCGTAAGACACCTGATTCAGAGGCTTACCGGCATGTTCACGCATGGTCAGCGAATCGCAGAGCATCTGAGTCGGATGCCAGTCATCGGTCAGACCATTCCACACCGGAACACCGGAGAGCTCCGAAAGAACCTCAACCTTTTCCTGCTCATCACCGCGGTATTCGATACCATCAAACATACGACCCAGAACGCGAGCGGTATCAGCAGTCGACTCCTTGTGTCCCATCTGCGAACCGGAAGGATCGAGGTAGGTGGTGTGCGCACCCTGATCGAAAGCTGCCACCTCGAAGGAGCAACGCGTGCGCGTCGACGTCTTCTCGAAGATCAACGCAATATTGCGCCCCTTGAGGTGCTGGACCTCGGTACCATTCTTCTTCGCGGCTTTGAGTTCAGCTGCCAGATCAATCAAAGACAGCCATTCGGCAGGAGTGAAGTCGATTTCGCGGAGGAATGGACGACCATGAAGAGCGTGAGGCATGGATGCTCCTTTTGAGATTATGTAGGTCTGAAAGTAGGAACGTTGAACGTGAGAGGCATCAAACGTTAAACGCGTGCGGGTAAAGTATCGCGCACAATCGGGCAAGTCATGCAGTGCGCCCCGCCACGTCCGCGACCAAGTTCATTGCCGGGGATCGTAATGACCTCAAAACCCTGGTCCGAGAAGTAGTCGTTCGACACCGTATTTCGTTCGTATGACATGACGACACCGGGCTCTAGGGCAAGGAGATTCGAACCGTCATTCCACTGTTCGCGTTCGGCGGTCAAGGAATCCGTGGGGACCGTCAGCACGCGGATAGAATCGAATCCCAATCCGGCAGCGATGACGTCATACATCTCATCAGCTTCGTGAACGGTGATATCCAATTCACCAGCAACACCGGGACGAATCACCTGAGTACGAACCTTCCCCAACCCGGCATAGGCAGTGAATGTTGCTTCATCGAGCATCGTGAAGATCGTGTCGAGGTGCATCTGAGCACGCTTCTTTTCGATCTGCAGAACAATCACGGTGGACGCTACTTCGCCGGCAAAAAGCCTGCGAGCAAGACGTTCAATTCCCTGAGCAGTCGTACGTTCTGAGGCGCCGATAATCAGTGTGCCGTTTCCGGCGTTAATGATGTCGCCCCCCTCAATTGTGGCCTGGCCGTCAAGAGTCCCGTGCTTCCAAAAGGGGATGTTCAGATCAGCGAAACGCGGGTGCAACCGGTAGACGATCTCTTGGTTGATCGTTTCGCGACGGCGAGCCGGTTTTCGCATAGACAAAACCGCAACTCCCCCGCCGATCCACGATGAGGTGTCACGGGTGAACAGGTGGTTCGGCAACGGGGCAAGAATGAAGTCATCCAAGTCCATTCCGGAGATCCAGGCCGACTTCGGTTCATCGATCTGTTCTAAAAGCTCACGCTTCGTCATGCCGGTAATCAAGATCTCGGCAAGGTGAGACGAATCCAGTCCGGCTGCAAAAGCGCGGAGTGAATCCAAAGCTGCAGGACCAACCGTTTTATCGGTGAAAACGAGTTCCAGGGCTTCATCACGACCGCCGGGAACTTCGAGGGCTTCAGTCAAAAGAGTCGAAAAATCAAGAACCTCGATGCCACGATGACGCATCTTTGAGGTCATCACATCGTGTTCTTCTTGGGCGCGCTCCAACCAGATCACGTCGTCGAAGAGGAGTTCTTCCATGTTCGTTGGCGTAATACGCGACATTTCGTTACCGGGACGGTGAACGAGGACTGTCTTCAGTACGCCAACTTCAGATGTGACTGACGGATTCAGTGAACTCAATATTTTCAACTCCAACATATGTGGCACTGAGGTGGAGCCTCAACGCCAGGCTCCACCCCAGCACCAAAAACAGTTACGCGAGGCGCTCTGCTGCCTCGACAACGTTCGTCACCAGGAGCGCGCGGGTCATGGGACCTACACCCTTCGGGTTCGGGGACAGCCACGATGCGACTTCGTCAACACCGTCTGCAACGTCGCCGTGCAGGCGAGCCTTGCCGTCTTCCCCTTCAACGCGGGATACACCAACATCGAGCACAACTGCGCCCGGCTTCACCATGTCTTTGGTGATCAGTCCAGCACTACCCGCCGCGGCCACGACAACGTCCGCCTGACGCACGTGAGCAACAAGGTCCTTCGTACCGGTGTGACAGACGGTGACGGTTGCATTGATTTCCTTGCGGATCAGTAGCAAACCAATCGAACGGCCAACAGTGACACCGCGACCAACAACGCACACATCCTTGCCACGAAGGTCAATACCGTGTCGTTCCATCAGTTCGATGACGGCGCGAGGCGTGCATGGAAGCGGAGTATCGATCGGCCCGGAGCCACGAAGAACCAAGCGACCAAGGTTCATCGGGTGCAGGCCATCTGCGTCCTTCGCAGGATCAATGCGTTCTAGGATCGCGTTCTGGTCGATACCCTTCGGTAGTGGCAACTGAACGATGTAGCCCGTGCATGCCGGGTCAGCATTCAACTGGTCAATCGCTGCTTCAATCTCAGCCTGCGAAGCCGTTTCCGGCAGGTCAACGCGGATGGATTCGATACCCACTTCAGCGCAGTCGCGATGTTTACCCGCAACGTAGGACACCGAACCGGGATCTTCACCGACGAGGATCGTGCCAAGGCCGGGCACAATGCCGCGGGCGCGGAGATTCTTCACACGCTGGGTAAGTTCCGCCTTGATTGTGGTAGCTGTACCCGCACCGTCGAGGACCTTAGCGGGTCCTTCCCAGCCGGTCCTCATTCGCCAAGTCCAACGTAGAGCGGACGAGCGTCGGTCAGAGCCTTCACGCGCGCGCGCAGGCCGTCAACGTCAACCGATACGCCAGATGCCCCCTGAACCAGCGTGGTGCCGATGATGTCGGCGACCTCAGCGAAGTCCTTGGCGTCGAAGCCACGGGTTGCCAGAGCCGGCGTGCCGATACGCAGACCGGAGGTGCGCATCGGGGGACGCGGATCGAAGGGAACTGCGTTGCGGTTGACGGTAATGCCGACCTCGTGCAGAAGATCCTCTGCGTCGCGGCCGTCCAGCTTCGATTCGACGAGGTCAACGAGGACTAAGTGAACGTCGGTACCACCGGTGACCAGCTTGATGCCGGCCGCTTTCGCATCGTCAGCATTGAGACGATCAGCCAGTAGCTGAGCACCTTCGAGGGTGCGACGCTGGCGATCCTTGAATTCTTCGGTCTGCGCGACCTTCATGGCGATTGCCTTTGCGGCGATCGCGTGCATGAGCGGACCGCCCTGCTGGCCGGGGAAGACTGCGGAGTTAATCTTCTTGCCCCACTGCTCGCCACGTGATGACAGGATCATGCCCGAACGGGGGCCACCGATCGTCTTGTGGACGGTAGTGGTGACAATGTCAGCGTGCGGGAGTGGGCTGGGGTGCAGGTCTGCTGCGACAAGGCCGGCGAAGTGTGCCATATCAACCCAGAGTGCTGCGCCGACCTCGTCAGCGATCTCGCGGAATGCCGCGAAGTCCAGATGACGCGGGTAGGCGGACCAGCCGGCGATGATGACCTTGGGGCGCTCACGCAGAGCAGCTTCGCGCACCTGCTCAGCCTCGATACGCATGGTCTCACGGTCGACCTCGTAGGCCACCGCGTTGTAGTTCTTGCCGGAGAAGTTGATCTTCATGCCGTGGGTCAGGTGACCGCCGTGAGCGAGGGACAGGCCAAGGATCGTGTCGCCCACGTTTGCCATCGCCATTAGGGCTGCGGCGTTTGCCTGTGCGCCGGCGTGTGGCTGAACGTTGACGAAGTCGGCGCCCTTGAAGACCTGTTTTGCACGCTCAATCGCAAGGTTTTCTGCGACGTCAACGGCTTCACAGCCACCGTAGTAGCGACGACCCGGGTAGCCTTCCGCGTACTTGTTCGTCAGCACGGATCCCTGCGCTTCTAGGACTGCGCGCGGGACGAAGTTCTCCGACGCAATCATTTCGAGGGTCGTCCGCTGACGTGCCAGCTCAGCGTCGAGCACAGCCTGAATCTCGGGATCCAGCTGGGCAAGGGTCATGTCATTAAGGGAATCCATTGGGTTCTCCTGCTCCTTGAACTGCCGATTTCTCGGTCGGCGCCTTAGCCCAGGCGGGCGGCTACGGTGCCTGTTCATCGCTCCCCGGTGGTTTCCCACCTGTTCGCCAGTCACGACTGCTCCACCCTATCGCGAAGCGAGCAGTTCGCGCACTGCCTTCCCACGTACGAGGCCGCCTCCATCTAGGCACTCCCCGCCTACTATGGGGCGGATATGACGAAAGCCGAAACCGGCGCTCAGGCTCACCAGCGAGAAGTGGTCTCGGCCTCGTGAATCAATTTCTCAGCAGTGGTTGTGTAACGCATCCGCCTGGGGAATAACGAAAACTAGCGGGAGAACACCACGGTTCGCGTGCCGTCCATGAGGACGCGACGTTCGGCGTGCCAGCGGACTGCCTGAGCCAAAACGCGACGTTCCACGTCCTGGCCAAGCGCCACCATGTCCGGCGTGGAGTCGGCGTGCGTTACGCGCGTGACGTCCTGCTCGATGATCGGGCCCTCGTCCAGGTCGGCGGTCACGTAGTGCGCGGTGGCACCGATGAGCTTCACGCCACGATCATGCGCCTGCGAGTACGGGCGAGCGCCCTTGAACGACGGCAGGAAGGAGTGGTGAATATTGATGACGCGCCCCTGCATTTCTTCGCAGACCTTCTCAGACAAAATCTGCATGTAGCGTGCCAGAACAACTAGCTCCACCTTTTCCGAGCGGACCAGGTTGAGCAACTCACGCTCAGCGTCAGCCTTCGTTTCCTTCGTCACTGGAATATTCAGGAAGGGAACGCCGTAGAACTGAGCAACGGGAGCAAGATCCGGGTGGTTACCCACGACCGCGACAACCTCGATCGGCAGGCCCTGGCTACGCTGACGGTAGAGCAAGTCAGTCAGGCAGTGGCCCTCGCGCGACACCATGATGACCGTACGCAGGCGACGACCGAGGGCATCAATATGCCAGGTCGCATCAAAAGTCTTCGCAACCTTCGCCAGACCTTCTTCGACGGGACCTCGACCGACCGGCGAATCAACCTCAATACGCATGAAAAACAGTCCCGAATCCGGATCCCCGAACTGCTGGGACTGAATAATATTGCCGTTCACACTGCCGATCACACCCGTCACCGCGTGGACAATACCCGGCTGATCCGGGCAGGACAGCGTGATGACAAGCTTCGTGTTTTCTACGGTCGATTCACTCATGGGTACAGATTAGCGGGTTTACTCATCGCCCAGTATCCACGGCCATAATGTCCTTAGTCAGCCCTGATAATCCAGTTCCTCGTCACGATCGAGCATCGCTTGAGCAAGGTCTTCACAAACAATCAACGAATGAGCAATGCCACTACGTAGCGACACCAACAATGACAATGCGCAGACCCATGTGATGGCCTCCTTGCTCAACAAAACGCTCGTTCTTTTCAACGCGTTTCTTCGGGTGTGCAAGTAATATTTCGCATTTCACGAAGGCCACGGGCGAAATGCACGCAAGGGCGATGCCCACCGGGATGCACAATTGCTGAGCGCGATACTCGGTGCGCATTTGCGGGTTTTTCACGAATTACACCCACGACAGCTGAACTTGGGGCTGTGAGTGCATTGACGCTGGTCACAAGCTTGTTTCGTTCATTCTTGTAGATAGACGCGTAGTAGCGAATCAGGGGGCACGCGGTCAGAGAAAATAAAAGTGGCCACGGGCTTAGCCCGTGGCCACTTCCATCCCTGTCAATCAGACAGGATCAGCGTTTCAACGAATCGCGTTGATGCTCAGTTCATTTAATGAAACCGAGAGCCTTCACTGCGTCGTACTCTTCCTGCAGAGCCTTGATGTTGTGATCGATACCTGCGCGAGTTGCCTCGGAGATCTCCAGACCGTCGACGATCTGCCACTCGCCACCGTCAGAGGTTACCGGGAAGCCGAAGCAGAGACCTGCCGGGACATCGTAGTGGGTGCCGTCGGACATGACGCCTGCAGTAACCCATTCACCCTCGGGGGTACCGTGGATCCAAGAGTACATGTGATCGATTGCCGCGTTTGCAGCCGATGCTGCCGAGGATGCGCCACGGGCTTCGATGATGGCGGCGCCACGCTTTGCGACAACCGGACGGTAGGTCTCTGAAAGCCATGCTTCGTCAACCAAGTCAGCAGCCTTCTTGCCAGCAACGGTCGCGTAGGAAACGTCCGGGTACTGATCTGCGGAGTGGTTGCCCCACACGACAACGTCCTTGACGTCGGCAACTGTAGCACCGGTCTTATGGGCCAGCTGAGCAACTGCACGGTTGTGGTCAAGGCGCATCATTGCGGTGAAGCGAGAGGCCGGAACGTCCGGAGCAGCGTTCTGAGCAATGGTGGCGTTGGTGTTGGCCGGGTTGCCAACGACGAGGACGCGAATGTCGTCTGCCGCACCATCGTTGATGGCCTTGCCCTGCGGGCCGAAGATGCCTGCGTTGGCTTCCAGCAGGTCTGCGCGCTCCATGCCCTGGCGACGCGGCATTGCGCCAACGAGATAGGCAACGTTGGCGCCTTCGAATGCCTTGGTGGCATCGTCGAAGATTTCAACGCCGGCAAGAGTTGGGAATGCACAGTCGTCGAGCTCCATTGCGGTGCCCTCAGCGGCCTTCACTCCCTGGGGGATCTCAAGAAGGTTGAGCTTGACGGGGACATCGGGACCGAACAGTTGGCCGGAGGCAATACGGAAAAGCAGGGCGTAGCCAATGTTGCCGGCGGCGCCGGTGACGGTAACGATGCGAGGTTCTGCCATGATTCGGCACTCCTTCTTAGTTTGTGTGCGTCGGCGGTGTTCGCCGTCGCTTGGTGGCGGTTTCGCCACATACTGACGTTCCAAGCCTAAACGCTTTCGGCGTGGGAAAACAGGGCTAGCAGTCCTACTTTTCATACACGCAAGCACGTGATCTAGACCATGATTAGAGTTGCACGTACGTACATTCGTTTTCGAGCCTTGCATTTTCTAGGTTGTGTCGAGGTCACGCGTTGGAGGTCATCATGGGATCGAAAGAAAACACAGGTCAGGAGTCACCTGAAGACACCATGAGCTACTTGTTTGGGCCATCGAAGTATTGGACGGGTGATCCGCGCGATCTGCTGGTTGCCTCTGATGCGTTCGACCTGTTTTCCTTCATTCGTGACGCCACGCCCGGTTGGGGCGCAAGCAAAAAGAAGGCGTTGAAAGCGATGGAGAAGCGGGCGGTAGATTTTTCTGAACTCCAAGAACGCCTGTATGCCGCGTCGAAGGAAGGTGCGTCAGATTCAGTTCTGTTGATCCTTCAGGGTTTGGACACGGCTGGTAAGGGCGGAATCGTTCGCCACGTCATCGGGCAGGTGGATCCGCAGGGTGTTGCTCTGAAAGCCTTCAAAGCACCCACGGAAGAAGAACGTGCCCACGATTTCCTTTGGCGTGTCCGCCCACACCTCCCCCGCCCGGGATACATCGGTGTTTTTGACCGCTCGCACTATGAGGATCTTCTGGTTCCCACCTCCGCGCGTTACGCCAACCAAGAATCTGTCTTCGCCGCTGATGAGGATGAGCTGAACCGTCGCTATCACGATATCTACGAGATGGAATTAGAAGCCGTTCGAGCCGGGATGAAGGTCATTAAAGTCTGCTTGGTCGTCTCCTATGAAGAACAGGGGGAACGCCTAATAAAGCGCTTGGAGCGCCCAGATAAGCACTGGAAGTTCTCCACGGGTGACCTCGATACTCGCGACAACTGGAGTGCCTACCAAGACGCCTATTCCGAAGTGATTCGCCGGACCTCGACGCGCATTGCTCCGTGGTATGTCATTCCTGGCGACCGCAAGTGGTATGCACGTTTGGCGGTCCAAGAGATCCTTGTCCGTACGCTCGAAGGCATTAACCCCACATGGCCGAAAGCCGACTTCGATGTCGATGGTGCGAAAGATCGTCTTTCGGCTTCGCTCACCCCTGAGGTTCTGTCGTCTCATGCCCACGAAAAGTCAGGTGACACGGGATCCCAAGATAAGAATGAAGGCGAGTCAAAGCCCAAGAAATCCAAGAAATTCGACAAGAAGAAGTCGAAGAAATCGGACGCTTCCGCTTCAAAAGATGCGCCCCACATTTCCGTGAGCGCCTGGGGATAGTTGCTCCCCGCTCGCTCCCGGCAATGAGGGGAGAGAGCGACAACAAAGTTCCGGCCTCGTCGATAATGAAATCAACGAGGCCGGAACCGTGTCGCTACACTTGCCGCGCACCGCCGTCAAGACGGAGCAGCACTTAGCTGAGAAGGCTCACTTGCGGTTCGCGCGGTAGTACTCGATGAGAGCCTTCGTGGAAGCATCCTGCGCGTCGAATGCAGCCGAGTCACCTTCGATGGCCGGCAGGATCTGTTTGGCCAGGACCTTGCCTAGCTCTACGCCCCACTGGTCGAAGGAATCGATGCCCCAGACGGCGCCCTGGACGAAGGTGATGTGCTCGTAGAGAGCAATCAGTTCGCCAAGAACACGCGGGGTCAGGGCCGGTGCCATGATCGACGTGGTCGGGCGATTACCGGTGAAGACTCGAGCCGAAACGATGGCCTCCGGGGTGCCCTCAGCGCGAACCTCGTCCGAGGTCTTGCCAAATGCCAGAGCCTTCGTCTGAGCCAGGAAGTTCGACAGGAACAGCTCGTGCATGTCGGCCTCGCCATCCTTCAGAGGCCACGCCGGGTTAGCGAAGGCAATGAAGTCGGCAGGAACCATGCGGGTGCCCTGGTGAATCAGCTGGTAGAAAGCATGCTGGCCGTTGGTGCCCGGTTCGCCCCAGAAGACCTCGCCGGTCTCGTAGGTGACGGGAGCACCATCGCGCCGGACGGACTTGCCGTTCGACTCCATGGTCAGCTGTTGAAGGTAGGCCGGGAAGCGGTGCAGGTACTGCGAGTACGGCAGGACAGCGTGTGTGTCGGCACCGAGGAAGTTCGAGTACCAGACGTTCAGCATGCCCATGAGGACAGGCAGGTTTTCTTCCGGCTTCGCGGTGGCGAAGTGGACATCCATCGCGTTGAAGCCCTCAAGGAATTCAGCGAAGCCATCCGGGCCGATCGCGATTGCCAGCGAAGTGCCGACAGCGGAATCCACAGAGTAGCGGCCGCCAACCCAGGACCAGAAGCCGAAAGCATTGTTCGGGTCGATGCCGAACTCAGCGACCTTGTCCAGAGCGGTGGACACGGCGACGAAGTGCTTGGCGATGGCGTCCTTCTCGGTTGCCTCGTCGGTGACGATGCCACGGTCGCGCAGGGCGCCGAGGAACCAGTCGCGCACAACCTTGGCGTTCGTGATCGTTTCAAGCGTCGTAAACGTCTTCGACGCAACAATAACCAGGGTGGTTTCCGGATCGAGATCCTTCGTGGTCTCCCCCGCGTCGGTCGGATCAATGTTCGAGATGAAACGGCATTCAAGGCCATCCTGAACAAAGGGCTTCAGGGCCTCGTAGGCCATGACCGGACCAAGGTCCGAGCCACCGATACCAACGTTGACAACCGTTTCAACCGGCTTGCCGGTAATACCGATCCATTCGCCGGAGCGAACGCGCTCTGCGAAGTCGTAGACCTTGTTCAGAACCTCGTGAACGTCCGTGATCGCATCCTGGCCGTCAACGGTCAGCTCGTCGGTTGCCGGGCGGCGCAACGCGGTGTGCAGAACAGCGCGGTCTTCGGTGACATTGATGTGCTCACCGGCGAACATGCGGTCGCGCAGGTCGTAGACGCCAGTCTGCTCAGCCAACGCCAGCAGGTCAGCAAGCACGTCTTCGTCAATCAGGTTCTTCGAGAAATCAACGTGCAGGTCGGCACCGTCAATCGTCCAGCGAGTTGCACGGTTCGGATCAGCTCCGAACCAAGCGCGAAGGTCCGGATCAAAAGCGTCAGCGTGTTCGTCCAGTGCTTCCCACGCGGGAGTCATTGTGGGGTCAACGACCGGATTGTCAGTCATGAATTCTCCTGTATCAATGGATCTGCGATGAGTTCGCGGTTCTTGAATGAAAATATCAGTTTTATTCGAATCAGATGATTCGGCGATGACTTACTCGGGATCTGCGATGGAAATCTCGACAGCAGGCTTACCCGAATCCTTCATCGAAACGATGCGCTGAACCGGGCTGAGCTCTCGCCACCACTGATCGAACGGACGACGATTGCGGATATCCAGATCCTCAAACATGTTCTTCACCAGGCGAGCTTCGATGTGGTTGCGCACCTGACCGATGTACACGCCCTCGGATTCGCCACGATTGAACTGGTTGTTGATGTGGTCGAGCGCGCGGTGAGCAAGGCGCGTTGCCAGCAGGCGGTCGAACGGGCTGGGCGAACCACCCTGTTGCAGGTGGCCGAGCGCGGAATGACGCACGTCGTATTTGCCGTCAGATTCTGCCTCGTACACGGACGCAAGGAATTCGCGGTCGTAGTACTTCGACACTGCCTCGTTGACGAGGACCAGGAACAGGCGACGTCCTTCAGCGAAGGAATCAACCATGCGCTTCGTGTCATCAGCGATCTCATTCAGAGTCACATCATCTTCGTTGAGATAGATGTACTCAGCACCGGATGACAGTGACGCCATCAGCGTCAGGTACCCGCAACGACGTCCCATGATTTCGGCGACGAAACAACGCTTGGTTGCTGCGGCGGATTCCTTGATGCGGTCAAGCGCCCAGGTGGCATTGTTGATCGCGGTATCGGCACCGATCGAAAGTTCCGAACCGGGCAGGTTGTTGTCGATGGAGGCGGGAACCAGAACGATCGGGATACGGAACGCCGGATAGCGGTCACGCTCGGAGATCATCGAGTGGACAGCAAGGTAGGCGTTCAGGCCGCCAATAACGATCAGCGCATCCAATTCGTTACGTTCAATAGCGCGTCCCAGCGCGTAGAACTGCTCAACTTCGGGGACATCGCGCCTCGTGCCGAGTTCCGCGCCACCCTTGAACGCCCAGCCTTCAACGTCAGCCCAGGTCAGTTCCTTGACCGCGTTATCGGCCAACCCCTTCCACGAGCCTTCGATTCCCAGCATCGTCCAACCGCGGGCGATACCCAAGCGGACTGCCGCGCGCGCTGCCGTGTTCATGCCGGGTGCAAGACCACCAGCGTGCAGGATACCGATTCGACGAGGCTTTTCAGTAGGTTCGGGCGTCAGCTGAGGCGGAGTCGAAAGGATCGTGTTAATTTCGACCATCGTCGTGAAAGAAACACCGCGCGAAGCCTGGGCAGCTTCAAAGTCACCGGCCGCAATCAGGTGTTTGACCGCGCGAGTATCGTGCACCGCCTTCATCAGCGGAATACGGGTCACGCGATTGTGGCGGACACCCAGAACATTCGGGGTGTCTTCCGGCGTTGCTGAAAGCATTTCCTGAACAGCGGCGTAGCCAAGCAACGATGACATCCAGCGGTCATAGGCTGACGGCGAGCCACCACGCTGGACGTGGCCAAGGATCGTCACGCGCGCGTCTTCACCTGTGCGCTCAGTAATCACATCGGCAATGTGTTGAGTGGTCAGTACATTGCCCTCGCGGTCGGTTGCACCTTCGGCGACCAACACGATGGATTCGCGTCGCCCTGCTTCACGACCCAAACGCAGGTGTTCAGCGAGGTCTTCTTCCCAGCCCGGTCCAACCGGATCTTCGGGGGTAAACACGTAGTCGGCACCACCGGCAACCGCTGCCATCAGGGGTAGGTAGCCACAATGGCGACCCATGACCTCGACAACGAAGGTGCGCTGGTGAGATGCTGCCGTGGATGTCAGCTGGTCCATCGCGTCCAAAATGCGATGGAGTGCGGTATCCGCACCGATTGTCATGTCGGTGCCCACCATGTCATTGTCGATCGAGCCGACAAGACCAACAACCATCAGAGCCGGATGTTTTGCTGCTTTTTCTTCACTGAGCACGCCTTCAGCAACGAGTTCGCGAATGTGTTGCGCCCATTCGCCTCGGAATTCATCCGTGCCAGAGAGGGAGCCGTCACCACCAATAACGACAAGGTGGTCAATACCGTGTTCGACCAGATTCTTCGCGGCCGCATGCCGACCCTCGTAATCGCGGAATTCTGGACACCGGGCCGTACCGATAACCGTGCCACCCTCGGCGAGGATTGATGAGACATCCGACCAGCAGAGCTTCTTGATCGCATCTCCACCTTTAACGGCGCCAGACCAGCCTTCCATGACCGCATAGGGTTGGGCGCCCACGGCAAGCGCAGTTCTCACGACGGCGCGGACGGCCGCATTCATTCCCTGCGCGTCACCGCCTGATGTGAGAACGCCGATCTTGAAGTCAGCGGGGGCTTTGAGCGGTTGCGGAGTAGCCATTGCGTGAAGCTCCATTCCTGTTCACGGTCTGAAAGTGTTACCAGCCTCGTCCAGTTTACGGCGAAGCGGGAAGTGATGGGTAGAGCAATCGAGTATTCAGGCTTGCCAGAACAGTTTTCGGACATAAAAGAGTGGTGACCCGTATGTCTCATTGCGGGCCACCACTCTTAGGGGGCATGTGAGCTCGTGCGTTGAAGAATCAGCGTCTATTCGGTTGATGACGAATAATGACGGGTACGCGCGCGAGCCAATCCGTCAGTTACTAGCCGACGGGTTCGCAGCAGCAGATGCAGCGAGTTCTTCGGCGCTGACAACGCCTTCGACCGAGACGCGGTCAAGGTAAGCCATACCGTCGAAGGAGAGCTCGCGAGCGTTCTCCGGATCGCCTTCTGCGCCGATCTTGCCACCGGCCATCCGGTCAACGATGATCGCGATTGCGCCGTCACCGGTCACATTGGTTGCGGTGCCGAAGGAGTCGAGGGCGATGTAGGTGGCGATCATGAGGGCAACCTGGGCATCGTCGAAGCCAAGCATTGACGAGAGTAGACCGGTTGCTGCCATGATTGCACCGCCGGGAACGCCGGGGGCTGCGACCATCGTGATGCCGAGCATGAAGATGAAGCCAACCCACTGCACGGGACCGACATCGATGCCCTGGGTGATGACGATGGCGAACGCGAATGCGAAAATCTTCGAGGTCGAGCCTGCTAGGTGGATCGTTGCGCAGAGCGGAATGGTGAAGGATGCAACGGCGTCGGAGATGCCGTTCTTCTTTGCCTGACGCAGAGTGACCGGGATAGTCGCCGCGGACGACGAGGTGCCGAGTGCCGTCAGGTAGGCGGGCATCATGGTGAGTAGCGACGTGATCGGGTTCTTCTTGCCGATTGCGCCAGCAACGATGTACTGCGTGAGCAGGATGACGATCTCAAGCAGGAGGACGACGACAACAACGCGGACCAGGGTGCGCATAATGTCCCACGCCTCACCGGTGTAGGTGAGGTTCAAGAAGATACCAAAGATGTGCAGGGGCAACAGCGGGATGATGATGCGCTCGATGAGCTTGGTGATGATGGCGCGGAATTCAATGAAGCCCTTACGCATAACGCCACGCGGGATCATTGCAAGTCCGATGCCGACCACGAAGGAGAGCAACAGCGCGGTCATAACCGGGACAGCTGCAGGCATTTCGATGGTGAAGAACGATTCGAGTGCCGAGCCGGGCTCGGTAACATCAGCAAGACCGTTCGAAAGGAGCTTCGGGAAGACGGTTGCTGTGACTAGGTAGGTCAGGAAGCCTGCGAAAAGAGTCGAGGTGTAGGCCAGCGCAGCGGTAATGCCGAGCCACTTGCCAGCGCCACGTCCGAGATCAGCAATAGCCGGAGTGACCAGACCGATGATAATGAGCGGAATCGAGAAGGACAGGAACTGGCTGAAGATAGCTGAGAATGTCGCGAAGACTCGTCCAACTGCGACAGGCACCAGGTGCGAGTCACCTACTTTGATGGCTCCCAGCACGAGGGCGAGGACGATTGCAACGAGCACCCACACGAGGATGCTGCTCTTCTCCATAAACTTTCGCATGATTTTCCTTGAGTCGTTCGACTGATCGGGATACGTACAGGATGCCCGCAGACCGCATTCCGATTAGTTTTCGTTCACTATTCGAACATTCCGACACCGCTACTCAGGCAGTTTCACGCGCTATATAGACGAAACCGGGGCGGGCAAGCCGAAGCTCACCGCACCCCAGTTTCGTTGTGTGAGCAGATCAAGCGAGAGCTTTCGCCAGATTATCGTCGAGCGTCGCAAGGAACTCTTCAGTGGTGAGCCACGGAGTATCGCCACCGACCAGACGAGACAGATCGCGCGTCATCTTGCCTGAAAGAACCGTGTCAATGATGACCTTCTCAAGCTTGTGGGAGAAGTCGATAATCTCAGGCGTATTATCAAGCATTCCTCGATGAGCAAGACCGCGGGTCCAAGCGAAAATCGAGGCGATCGGGTTGGTTGACGTTGGTTCCCCCGCCTGATGCTTGCGGTAGTGGCGGGTGACAGTGCCGTGAGCGGCTTCAGCTTCCATCGTACGACCATCTGGGGTCATCAGGACGGAAGTCATCAGACCCAACGAGCCGAATCCCTGGGCGACAGTATCCGACTGAACGTCACCGTCGTAGTTCTTGCACGCCCAGACGTAGCCACCTTCCCAGCGCAGAGACGAGGCAACCATGTCATCAATCAGACGATGTTCGTAGGTCAAGCCAACTTCGGCGAACTTGTCCTTATATTCGCGCTCGAAAACATCGGCAAAAATGTCCTTGAATGCGCCATCGTAGGCCTTGAGGATCGTGTTCTTCGTCGAAAGGAAGACCGGATAGCTACGCTTGAGTCCATATTCAAAGGATGCTCGAGCGAAGTCTGCGATCGATTTGTTGAAGTTGTACATGCCCATCGTGACGCCACCACCTTCAGGCATACGGATCACTTCGTGCTCAATCGGTTCCGACCCATCGTCGGGAGTGAAGGTCAGCGTGATGGTGCCCGCTCCCGGAACCTTAAAGTCAGTCGCACGATACTGGTCGCCGAATGCGTGTCGACCGATAACGATCGGCTTGGTCCATCCGGGGACGAGGCGCGGAATGTTGTCAATAATGATTGGTTCGCGGAAGACAACGCCACCGAGAATATTGCGAATCGTGCCGTTGGGGCTACGCCACATCTTCTTCAGGCCGAACTCTTCAACACGCGCCTCATCGGGAGTGATTGTCGCGCACTTGACGCCCACGCCATGCTCTTTGATCGCGTTGGCGGCATCAATCGTCACCTGGTCGTCAGTCGCGTCGCGATTCTGGATCGACAGATCGTAGTAACGCAGATCAACATCCAGGTACGGGTGGATCAGGCGGTCTTTAATGAACTGCCACATGATGCGGGTCATTTCGTCGCCATCGAGTTCAACGACCGGGCCTGCAACCTTCATTTTCGACATCGTTTCTCTTTTCGTCGGGCGAGCTGGCGCTGCGCGAGAAATTATCTTGACATCAAGATTACTTGATTAAATACACTCTCGCCCACAGATGAGACAGAAGAAATACGCTCACCAACGTAAAGATCCCGACAACACAAACATGTCGGGCTGACTAGTTAGGACAGGAGGTTCATCGTTGCCGTGAACGGCGAAAAATACCAAATACCAAGCGCCAAGAAAGCGAGCACCACGGCATCCGTCCACCGATTACGCGAAGCAAACCACGGGCGTCCCGGCAAAACAAGACGCGCACCAGCCATCACAAGCAACGTGCCAGCAAGGGCATAGACCGCACGATGAGGGTGGTTCAAAAGCGCAAAAATCGTCGTAGCGCCAACACCGACGAGGACGAAAATGATCGTCCCCCAGTACGCATACGACGGCGACATATTCACTCGCAACTGCTTCTTCACACTGCAAGCCTACGGGGTAATGCATTATTCACACATCTTCACGTCTTAATTTACCTCCGGAGCGCGCTACGATGTTCATGCGACCGAGCAGGCCGCGCACATTTTCACGTGTTGAAGGAGCATCAGTGACTTCCCGTTACATCGTTGTCGGGCCCGATTCCGCAAATGCTGCAACAGACGCAGCTCACGAACTTGCCACCGCGCTTTCAGCGCGTGGAACGCTTGCGCGCATTGACGCGCTCGCTGGCACGACCCCATCCGCAGCAGCAACCTCCAGCGCCTCGGCTTTGCCGGCAGCTGTCGAAGCTGTTCGCGCAGCTGACGCAGACTTCGTTCTGATCGACGGAGTTGTCGCCGGAGAAGCTCGCACGTTCGATGCCATCCGTTGGAACGTGAACCTGGCAGCATCGGCTCGCGCAAACGTCATCTTGGTCCTCGACCCCGAAGGTGTTCCAGCCGAACTGCTCACTGAAGAAATCAACGTTTTCGCTGCCCGCTGCAAGTCACATCAAGCGCAGCTCGTGGCAGTGATTCTGCCCGGCGCCCCCACCGATCTCGGCGTCGACGTCCCTGTCTTCTCCCTTCCGCTTTCCGACGAGGCACTCAAGACCCTGGTTGAGGCCCCCGCTCCGACCGCAGTCACCCCCCTCGCTTTCCAGGCAGACTTGATTGACCGCGCACGTGCAAACCGCAAGCGCATCGTCATGCCCGAACCGGAAGACGATCGCGTCCTCCTCGCAGCTGCTGAGGTCCTCGCTCGCGGTATCGCAGATGTCATCCTCGTTGGTGACGCAGCTGGAGTTGCAACCCGCGCAGATGAACTTGGTATTAACCTCACCGCAGCATCCGTCGTCTCCGTAGACGACCCAGAACTGTCCGAAAAATACGCCGTTGAATTCGCACGCCTGCGTGAAAAGAAGGGCGTCACCATCGAGCAGGCTCGCGAAAAGATCAAAGACGTGTCCTACTTCGGCACGATGATGGTCCACATGGGCGACGCAGACGGTATGGTCTCCGGCGCAGCCCACACGACCGCGCACACGATCGTTCCCTCCTTTCAGATCATCAAGACCGCTCCCGGCGTCTCGATTGTTTCTTCCATCTTCCTCATGCTGATGAAGGATCAGGTGTGGGCATTCGGCGACTGTGCCGTGAACCCGAACCCGACTCCGGAACAGCTTGCCGACATCGCCATCTCCTCGGCACGCACCGCCGCTCAGTTCGGTGTTGAGCCTCGCGTTGCAATGCTCTCCTACTCGACCGGGGACTCCGGCTCCGGCCCGGACGTCGACGCTGTCATCGAGGCGACCCGGATCGCCCGCGAGAAGGCCCCCGAGCTTGCGATCGAGGGCCCGATCCAGTTCGACGCAGCCGTTGACGCGGCCGTTGCTTCGAAGAAGCTCCCTGGCTCCCCCGTTGCTGGCAAGGCAAACGTCTTCATCTTCCCGTCCCTGTCCGCGGGCAACATCGGTTACAAGGCGGTTCAACGTTCCTCCGGCGCGGTCGCCGTCGGCCCGATCCTCCAGGGTCTGAACAAGCCGGTCAACGATCTGTCGCGTGGCGCACTGGTCGAGGACATTGTCAACACCGTTGCTCTGACCGCCGTTCAGGCGCAGGGCTGAAGCTTCCAAGTTTTTACCGATTACTCACAGGAAAGGCGAACTCGTGTCCCAGACCGTTCTCGTCATTAACTCCGGCTCTTCTTCGATCAAGTATCAGCTGGTCGATCCCGAAACCGGTGAAGCAATCGCCAAGGGGCTTGTCGAACGTATCGGCGACCCGGTCGGCAAGATCAAGCACACCCACGGTGACGACGTCACCATCGAAGAAATCCCGATCGCAGACCACGAAGTTGGTATGCGTGAAGTTCTTCGCCTCTTCGACGACAAGGGCCCGAAGCTTGCAGAAGCTGGAATCGTTGCCGTCGGTCACCGCATCGTTCAGGGTGGCAAGTACTTCGATGGCCCGGCCGTCATCGACGACGAGGTCCGTAACCTCATCGAAGAGCTCTGCCCGATGGCTCCCCTGCACAACCCCGCACACCTCAAGGGCATCGACGTGGCCCGCGAGCTCATGCCGGAAATCCCTCACGTTGCAGTCTTCGACACCGCGTTCTTCCAGGCTCTTCCCGAAAAGGCCTACACCTACGCACTGAACGCTGAAGTCGCTGAGAAGTACGCTGTTCGTCGCTACGGTGCTCACGGCACCTCGCACCAGTTCGTTTCCCGCGAGGTCGCAAAGTACCTGGGTCGCGATGATCTCAAGCAGATCGTCATGCACCTCGGAAATGGCGCTTCCGTGTCCGCAGTTCTCAACGGTAAGCCGATCGATACCTCCATGGGTCTGACCCCGCTGGAGGGCCTCATGATGGGCACCCGCACCGGCGACATCGATCCGGCCGTTGTCTTCCACTTGGCTCGCCAGGGTGGCATGACGATCGACGAGATCGACACGCTGTTCAACAAGCAGTCCGGTATGAAGGGCCTGACCGGCGAATCCGACATGCGTAGCGTGTGGGAGATGATCTTCAACGATGACGACAAGGAAGCGCAGCACAGGGCTCGCGTTGCCATGGACGTCTACATCAACCGCCTGCTCAAGTACGTTGGCTCCTACACCGCTGAACTCGGTGGCCTGGATGTCATCACCTTCACCGCTGGCATCGGTGAGAACGACTGGGATGTTCGTAAGGAACTCGCCCAGGCGCTTGAGCCCTTCGGCGTGAAGATCGACCTAGCAGCAAACGACGGTCGTATCGGCGAGCCTCGCGTGATCTCCACCCCCGATTCGAAGGTCACCCTGCTGGTGTACCCGACGAACGAAGAGTTCGCGATCGCGCGCCTCGCACGTGAGGTGATCTGAGTTCTGCTCGCGCCTCGCGCGTGATGAGCTTCGGTGGGCTGGCTCGAAAGAGCCAGCCCACCATTGTTTTTCCTGCCATCAGCTTTGAGCGTAAGCGCGTGGGCAAACGGATGGATCATGGGAGACAATAGAGGCAACACTAGGAGGAAAGTTGAACTTCCATTCGCTTTACGATCAGGGCTTCGCGCGCGTTGCTGCGGTGACGGTTCCTGTTCATCCCGCTCAGCCGCTTGCTAACGCTAACGAGGTCATTGACGTTGCTCGCGAGCTTGATGACAAGGGCGTTGCCGCGGCCGTCTTTCCCGAGCTGGGCATTTCCGGCTACGCCATTGATGATCTGTTGCTTCAGGATGTCGTGCTGGATGAAGTGACTGAGGCTCTGCATCGCATTGCTGCTCAGACGAAGGATCTGTTGCCGATTCTCATTGTTGGTGCCCCGATTCGCAACGATGGGTCCCTCTACAACTGTGCGGTAACGATCCACCGAGGCAAGATCCTGGGTGTCACCCCGAAGCTACACCTGCCGAACTATCGCGAGTTCTACGAGAAGCGCCATTTCGCGACTCCCGGTCCGACAACTCCTTCCTTTATTGACACGACCGCGTGGGGTTTTGTCGACGATGACTGTGCTTCGGCATTCGTTCCTTTCTCTCCGATCACAATCGATGTTGAGGATGTTCCTGGCCTCATCATTGCCCCCGAAGTGTGCGAGGACATGTGGGTTCCGCTTACCTCGTCAACTCTTGCTGCTCTGAATGGCGCGACGGTTCTGATGAATCTTTCTGCTTCGCCGATCACCGTTGGTCGTGCGGAAGATCGCCGACTGTTGGTTCGCAGTTTGTCAGCGCGCCTCAACTCCGCCTACGTGTACTGCGCGTCGGGTGCGGGCGAATCGTCAACCGACCTGTCATGGGACGGCCAGACAATGATTTACGAGGCCGGCGACCTGCTGGCAGAGGGCGAGCGTTTCAAAGCCGGAGGTCGTCAGATCACGATCGCTGACGTGGACCTCGATCGTCTTGTCACTGAACGCACGCGCCAGAATTCATTTAAGGACAACGCGGATCGCTACCTGGGCGAGGACCAAGGACTGAAGGCGACCGCCCCTATGCCCGTCTACACCCAGCTGAACCCGCCCCGCACGGACCTTGGCTTGGAACGCACCGTTGATCGTTTCCCCTTCGTTCCTGACGATCCGGAGCGCCTAGCTCAGGACTGCTACGAGGCCTACAATATTCAGGTTCATGGCCTGGTTCAGCGCCTCAAGGCGATCGGTAACCCGAAGATCGTTATTGGTGTTTCCGGTGGCCTCGATTCCACTCATGCTCTGATCGTTGCGGCGCGCGCGATGGATATGCTGGGTCGGGCGCGAACGGACATCTTGGCCTACACGATGCCCGGTTTCGCGACGTCCGATCACACGAAGTCGAACGCGATTGCGCTGTGCGAAAGCCTCGATATTCCCTACCAGACGATCGATATTCGTCCGGCAGCTCGCCAGCTGTTGGCCGACATGGGGCATCCCTACGCCGACGGCAACGACACGTATGACGTCACCTTCGAGAACGTTCAGGCGGGCCTGCGCACCGACTACCTGTTCCGCATTGCCAACCGCAACGGCGGAATTGTTCTGGGCACGGGTGACCTGTCCGAGCTGGCGCTCGGCTGGTGCACGTACGGCGTGGGCGACCAGATGAGCCACTACGCCGTCAATACGGGTGTTCCGAAGACTCTGATCCAACATCTGATCCGCTGGGTTGTAGCTTCCGGCCAGTTCTCCGATCGCGCGGGCGAGGTTCTGCTGTCGATCCTCGGCACGGAGATTTCTCCCGAATTGGTTCCCGCTCAGCCCGGTGAGAAGATGCAGTCCACGCAGGACAAGATCGGCCCGTACAACCTGCAGGATTTCACCCTGTACTACGTGTTGCGTCGAGGGGCTCGTCCGTCGAAGATCGCTTTCCTTGCTGAGAAGGCGTGGGCGGATGTGAATGCTGGCGAGTGGCCGGCCGGATTCCCCGAAGGTGACCGCGTCGCCTATTCACTCGAAGAGATCGTGAAGTGGGAAACCTTGTTCCTGCGCCGCTACTTCACCCAGCAGTTCAAGCGTTCTGCTCTGCCAAATGGCCCGAAGGTTGTGGCTGGTGGCGCTCTATCGCCTCGTGGTGACTGGCGAATGCCGTCCGACGTGACCGGCGCACGGTGGATCGCAGAGTTGGAAGAGGCCGTCGCGGGCGTTCCTAACAGTGGCGTTCCGGCTACTCAGACGAAGGAGAACTGATGACGACGCTGACGTTGACCGGCGTGATCGGCTTTGCCGGGATCGCGTGTGTTTTCGGCTTGGTTGCCCTGAAAGGCAGGGCCGGTACTCTGGCACGAGGCTCAGGCTTGGGTCTCCATTCGGCAGTGTTGGAGTCCTCCGACGACGCATGGAATACGGGTCACGAGGCCGCCTGGCCGATCATGGCCATGGCCTGCGTTGTGGCGGTGTTTCACGCGGTTGGCTGCGGTCTTGCTTCACTCATGGGCAATGACGGCGAAGCCTTCCTTCACGTTCTGTTGATCTCCGGGATTATTGTGTCCCTCGCTCTTGGGGCGCTGGCGCGCGCGGCCGCGATTAACGCGGCAAAGCGCCAGGTGGAGTCTGATCAGGCCGAGAGCTGATCTTCATCCTTGAAATAGCGTGTGCCCCCGGGGGTAGAAACCCGGGGGCACACTATTTCAAGGTCAGCGTTTAACGCTCAGTGTCAGCCGGTGGCGCATACGCTGACATTGGGCTGACCGCCGATTGTGGGGTGTCCACTTCTGCGTCTATACCTGCCGGCTGAATCATACGAGGAATCCGAGGAACCGGATGAGTGCCGGCGCTTCGTGCCACTGCTCGACGAAGAAGAACCTCCAGTGGGCCTCGTCGATATCCCTTCGATTCGAGCATCCAGCAGAATAGCGCCATCAAGGTCCAGACCGCGAGCGCAATAGCAAGCCCGAGGCTCTGGGAAACTCCTCGAATACCCGACAAGCCGAGAGCAATGAACGTGGCAAGGAAAAGAACAGTCTGACCGACATATGCGGTCATTGAGCGCTTACCAACCGCGATAAAGAAGTGGCGCACTCCCCCGAGGTTTTCGCGTGCAGGACCGGCAAGCAACCCGAGCAAGGCCAGCCAACCTGCAGCTCCAAGCAAACCAGTAATCTCGTGAAGAGCGTCCTGACCGAAGAAGTAGGAATCCATCAGGCCCGAAGCCTTCAAGGAATAGGACAGGCCACCAAGGGCACCCAGAGCAAGACCCAGGAACGCCACCAGCATCAGGCGCCCCTTGTGAACGTCCGGACGCGAAATATAGTCCGTGGTGGCCAGCCACGCACCGAAAACGGTCGCAGGAAGAACTGTCGTCATAATCAGCCCAAGGAGTGACGAGAATACCCAGCCAAATACGCTGATCAGCGGGTAGTACCAGCCGAGCATCAGGTTGCCTGGAGCATCGGCTGGAGCAATCGTCATTTGTGTACTGGTTGCGCCCCCAAGCCCCTTCAGGCTCTCGCCCCAGTTCACGAACGATTCGACTCCAAGCTGGCTCAGCGTCATGATGGCAAGGACGACCAGAGCAATCACGGTCAAGATCGTGAAGCGTCGCCGCGCAATGAGTCCTGCGAAAACAATCGCAACCAGCGCATACGCGCCGATAATGTCGCCGGTGAAGAAGAGTGCGTGGACAAAGCCGAAGAGGAGCATCCACCAGCCGCGCCTACGGATCAGACGGCGAGAGTCATCGATACTCTCGTTTTCGAATCCTGCGATCCACGTTGCGCGCACTTGGTCAGGCATTCCGGGCAGGTTCTCATCAAGTTCGTCGATTCGACGTTCCACGTATGCACGCTGGCGTCGCAACACCATCGTCATCAGACCGAAACCGAAAAGCATCGAAAAGAGCGGATACGAGCGGTGGTCGATGAACATTCCGCGAATGAACACCCACCACTGATCGCTCAGTGAGTATTCGGGATTGTCGGGGAAGAAAGAAAGCCAAAACGGCACGTTTGCGACCGCGATCAGAATCAGCATGAAGCCGCGTGCAAGATCCGGCGCGGGATAGCGGACAGAGTTCTTCGGGGTAAACGAGGCCGAGCTAGACATACTCGAACACTATCCAAGGATTCGGGCTCGCTTCAATCAGGTGTCTCCCTGATTTGCTTGTAGGCGCTCGCTGAACAAGCGCGACCGCAAGCTAAGCAAACGGTGAACAAGCGTGGCCCTAAACTAGACAAACGCTGAACAAGCGCGCTGGGCAAATGCTGAACAAGCGCGATCGAGCAAGGTAGCGAAAATAAAGGAGGCGCGGTCTCGTTAAAAACAACACAACCGCGCCACATTGAAACTTTTCGCTCAGGCAAACAGCTTCTCACCCACGTAGGTGTCGCCCTCCTTCACGCCCGGCAACATCAAGTACATGCCGGTCGCAATGTGCTGGAGGTACTCCGTCATCTGGTCGTTCACCATCTTCGACAGGATCGGGATGAAGTTCGTCGAAGGATCACGGGCGAAAGCAATGAAGAACAAACCAGCTTCGAGGCGACCCAGCTTGTCCACCCCTTCAAGGTAGTTGTACCCACGACGCAACATACGACGACCGTTGTTGTTTCCAGGGTGAACCATCGCGACGTGCGACGTCGGATCAATCAGCGGAGTGTCGCCTTCAGCCTTCGCAAAATCTGGCTCCGTGACCCCACCCCACCGCGCTTGTTCACCACCACCTGCTCTTTTACCGCGCTTGTTCACCGCTTCACCCCTCCAATCGGACAGGAAAGGTTAGGCAAACCGTAGAGATATCCGCAAAATACGTAGCCCGTTAAGCTCCACAAATCCGCGCCACATACAAGGAAAGACATTAGGAATGTGGGCGCGGCCTCGTGAATTCATCAGTGCACGTCATCGAATTATTCGCACCAGCTTGCGAAAAACAAAAGGCGAGAAAAACACCAAAAGATCTGACGCTTTCAAACGGGACAACGGTCCCGAATTGGTGAACAAGCGCGCAATAGCGTGAAGACGAACACGGCGTTTTCTGGGCGCAATCCAGCGCACGGAAACTGCCAGATCTACTGACACATTCCCTTCCAAGGAGTCCTAATGACCGAGTTCTTCTACGAAGACATGCTGCCACTGGGTGAAGACACAACCGAGTACCGTCTGCTCACCACCGAAGGCGTCGAAACCGTTGAAGGCCCTGACGGAACACAGTTCCTCAAGGTTGCCCCCAGCGCACTCGAGCTACTGGCGAAAACCGCGTACCACGACATCTCGTATTACCTGCGCACCGCGCACCTCGAACAGCTGGCGAAGATCCTCGAAGACCCGGAAGCATCCGCAAACGACCGCTTCGTCGCACTCGACCTACTGAAGAACGCAAACGTTGCCTCCGCAGGCGTTCTGCCGATGTGTCAGGACACGGGCACGGCCATCATCAAGGGCGAACGTGGCCAGCGCGTCATCACCGAAGGCGTGGACGAGCGCCCCCTCGCGAAGGGCGTCTACGACGCCTACACCGAGCTCAATCTGCGTTACTCGCAGAACGCTCCGATCACCATGTACGAAGAGAAGAACACGGGCTGCAACCTGCCGGCGCAGATCGAACTCTATGCGGACACGCAGGTCGGTCACGAGCTCGACTACCACTTCCTGTTCATGGCTAAGGGTGGCGGTAGCGCGAACAAGTCGTACCTGTACCAGATGACGAAGGCAATCCTTGATCCGGAACACATGATGCAGTTCCTGGAAGAAAAGATTCGCTCCCTCGGCACCGCAGCATGCCCGCCGTACCACTTGGCGATCGTCATCGGTGGCACCTCCGCTGAATACGCGCTCAAGACCGCGAAGTACGCGTCCGCTCACTATCTCGATACGCTACCGACCACCGGTTCGGAACTGGCACACGGCTTCCGCGATGTCGAGATGGAAGAGGAGGTCTTCAAGCTGACCCAGCAGATGGGCATCGGCGCCCAGTTCGGCGGCAAGTACTTCTGCCACGACGTTCGCGTCATTCGTCTCCCTCGCCACGGCGCATCTCTGCCGGTCGCCATCGCGGTATCCTGCTCGGCTGACCGCCAGGCAAAGGCAAAGATCACGCCCGAGGGTGTCTTCTTGGAGCAACTCGACTTCAACCCCGGCCGTTTCCTGCCGGCAACCGACCCGTCTGAGCTGGGCGAAGACACCGGCGCCGTGTCGATCAACCTCGACCGCCCGATGAGCGAAATCCTTGCCGAACTGTCGAAGTACCCGGTGAAGACGCGCCTGTCCTTGAACGGCACGATGATCGTTGCCCGCGATATCGCCCACGCGAAAATCCGCGAGCGCATCGAAAACGGCGAGCCGATGCCGGAATACATGCTCAAGCACCCCGTCTACTACGCGGGCCCGGCGAAGACTCCGGAAGGTATGCCGTCCGGCTCCTTCGGACCGACGACCGCAGGCCGCATGGACTCATACGTGGATCAGTTCCAGGCGCTCGGCGGATCGATGATTATGGTCGCAAAGGGCAACCGCTCCAAGCAGGTCACCGACGCCTGCCAGAAGCACGGCGGTTTCTACCTCGGCTCGATCGGTGGTCCGGCTGCTGAACTGGCCGCAAACTGCATCAAGAAGGTCGAACTTCTTGAATACCCGGAGCTCGGCATGGAAGCCGTGTGGAAGATCGAAATCGAAGACTTCCCGGCCTTCATCATCGTCGACGACAAGGGCAATGACTTTTTCGCAGGCACGCAGGAGGTCACGCTGACGATCGGCAAGCGTCCCGGGTTGTGAGCCTTTCACTGCCGGGGCTCTAGGTCTTCGGCCGTGAGGGCGTTGCGTGGCTCTGCGAACGTCGCTCGCAGAGCCACGTTCTTCGCGCCGTGGAAGACCCTCGAACTTCGGCGTCTCGGCCCTTCACGTCCTCGGCAAACCGACGGCTCAGCCCCTCGGCGTCTCGGCCCCCACCCCGGGCAGGCCAGCGTCTCATGCCTCGTCCTCTCAGGGCTTCCCCATCCTCTCACTGCTCCCTCGTCCTCTCACTGCGCCTCGGACGCACGTTCTTTTGTCTCTCTTCCCCGCCGCGTCTCACTCACGAGGGGCGGAGCGCCCTTCTGAAGAGGAAACGGCGCCCGGTTCAGCGTGAGCACATGCTGAACCGGGCGCCGGGGCCTCCCCGCATCGCCTCGACGCCAAAAGGTGATGCTTTCGGCGTGGAAAAAGGGTGTCTGCAACAGAGGACCGTGAGCCCGACCGTGCCCATCACAGGCCGGGCCCACGGTGGGACTTTCAGATGCCGATCGCGGCTCCGAACTCGGCCTTGATCGTCTCCAGACGTTCGCGCGCCTGCGACCAGGGAACCGGAGCGCCATCCTCAACGGGGAGGATAACCTCGAGGTAGCACTTGAGCTTCGGCTCGGTGCCGGACGGACGGGCAATGACGCGGTCGTTCGCCTCAGTGGTGACCATGATCGCGTTCGTGCCCGGCAGACCGTCCCACCCCTGGGACATGTCGACGACGGAGACGACCGGCGAGCCCGCGAGCTGCTCCGGCGGGTTCTCACGCAGACGATCCATGCCCTCGGCGATGAGACCGAGGTTCTCGACGCGGAAGGTGAGTGGCATCGTCACGTAGCAGCCATAGGCGCGGGCCATGCGCTCGAGCTCGTCTTGGCCGGTGCGGCCCTGCGCCTTGAGGTCGGCGAACAGAGAGGCGGCGACGACCGAGGTCGAAATGCCGTCCTTGTCGCGCGCGTGCTCGGGATCGGGGCAGAAGCCGATGGCCTCCTCGTAGCCGAAGACAATGCCCGGGGTGCGGGCGATCCACTTGAATCCCGTGAGGGTATGGCGGTAGTCGAGGCCGTGCGCCACGGCGATCCGCTCGAGCTGGCGGCTCGACACGATCGAGTTGGCGAAGACCCCGCCCTTCGGAGCCCGCCCGGCCAGGAACTCGCCGAGGATCGAACCGGTCTCGTCGCCGGTGAGCTGACGCCATCCGCTCGCCGAGGCCTCATCCGGGATGGCGAGGGCACAACGATCGGCGTCGGGATCAACGGCAATGATGAGGTCCGAGCCGTGCTCGCGCGCATGCGCCATCGCCAGATCGAGGGCGCCGGGCTCCTCCGGGTTCGGGAAGGAGACGGTCGGGAAGTCGGGATCGGGCTCCGCCTGCTCGACGACGAGCGACACCTGGGTGAAGCCCGCCTCCTTGAGAACGCGCTCGGTGAGTGCTCCGCCGACGCCGTGCATCGCAGTCAGGGTGATCTTGAGGTCTCCCCGATGCTCGCCAGTGGCTAGAGCCGCTGCGGCTGCGACGTAGTCGTCGCGCGGATCGACCTGCTCAATGCGCTCCTCATCCTGGGGAACCTCGTCAGCCGGGGCGGCTGCCGCGATGGCAGCGGCGATGCCCGCGTCATGCGGGGGCACGATCTGGGCGCCCTGACCGGCGTCGGTGACGACGCTTCCGCCGAGGTAGACCTTGTAGCCATTGTCCTTAGCGGGGTTATGCGAAGCGGTGATCATGATGCCCGCGTCGGCGTCAAGGGCGCGCACCGCAAAGGAGGTGAGCGGGGTCGGGTGCGAGACGGGGAGGGCCAGGGCCCGACAGCCCGCCGCCGACACGACGCGCGCGGCCGCACGGGCGAAATCGACGGAGCCGTGCCGGGCGTCGCAACCGATGACGACGCGAGGTTCGCGCTCGGTTTGCGTCTTGAGGTAGGCGGCGAGGCCCGCGGTCGCACGGATAACGACGGCGAGGTTCATCCGGGATTCACCCGGGCCGATCTCGCCACGCAGACCCGCGGTGCCGAACTCGAGGGGCCCGTTCATCGCGGCCCGCAGTTCGGCCAGGGCACCCTCGTCACCCGCCGAAGCAGCCTCGACGGAGGCGAGGAGCGCCGAAGAGGTCTGACCGTCCGGATCATGAGTGGCCCATTCGCGAGCCGTCGCAAGAAGCTGATCGTTCATCGTCTCACTCCTCAATGCCCTCAAGGATCGCGACCGTCGCCGATACGCCGAGGCGCGAGGCTCCGGCCTCAATCATGGCGAGCGCGGTCGCGGCATCGCGGATTCCGCCCGAGGCCTTGACGCCGAGGCGGTCGCCGACCGTTTCGCGCATGAGCTTAACGGCGTGCACCGAGGCGCCACCGGCAGGGTGGAAGCCGGTGGAGGTCTTCACAAAGTCGGCCCCCGCGTTCTCGGAGGCGCGGCAGGCCATGACGATCTCCTCATCGGTCAGGGCCGCGGACTCAATGATGACCTTGAGGACGCGCGGAGCGGGAACGGCGTCGCGCACGGCGCGAATCTCTGCTTCGAGCTCGGCCTCACGGCCTTCTTTCACGAGGGCGATGTTGATGACCATATCAACTTCGTCGGCGCCGTCCTCAACGGCGCGAGCGGCCTCGGCGGCCTTGATCTCAGGCTTGACTGCGCCCGATGGGAAGCCTGCGACGCAAGCAACCATGAGACCTTCAGGGGTCTCGAGGGGCAGCATGGAGGGTGAGACACACACCGAGTAGGTGCCGAGCTCGGCGCCCTGGGCGACGAGGGCCGCGACATCGGCGACGGTCGCTTCGGGCTTGAGGAGGGTGTGGTCGATCATCTGGGCGACTTCGGTCTTCTTCATGGTGGTGCCTTCCTCAGATCTGCGCCAGGGGCAGCGCGAGTTCCATCATCTGGGTGAACGCGGTCTCGCGTTCCTTTGCGGTTGTGGCTTCGCCCGTGACGAGCGAGTCCGAGACGGTGAACATGCCGAGTGCTTCGACGCCGGCGTGTGCGGCGGTGGCGTACAGGCCCGCGGATTCCATTTCGACGGCGAGGATCCCCATCCTCTGCCAGCGTTCGTTAAAGGTCTCATCGGCGTTGTAGAAGGTGTCCGAGGACAAAATGTTGCCGACGTGGGTGGTGACGCCGTTCTCCTCGGCGCGACGGCGCACGGCCTCAATCAGGCGGAAGGAGGCGATCGGCGCGTAGGTGCCCGGCAGGTCGTACTGGTCCATGAACGCCGAGTTGGAGCAGGCGGCCTGTCCGATGACGACATCGTAGAGGTTGACGCCGGGCTGCATCGCGCCGCAGGAGCCGATGCGGATGAGCTTCTTACATCCGAAGACGTGGATGAGCTCCCAGGAGTAAAGGGAGATCGAGGGGATGCCCATGCCCGAGCCCATGACGGAGACCGGGGTGCCCTGGTAGGTGCCGGTGAATCCGAGCATGTTGCGCACGGAGTTGAACTGGACCGCGTCCTCGAGGTAGGTCTCGGCAATGAACTTCGCGCGGAGTGGGTCGCCGGGCAGCAGGATCGTCTCAGCGATCGGAGCCTGGGGGTCAATATGTGGCGTTGCCTTCATTTTTTCTCCTTCGTGGACCCGCGACGGCGAAACCATTCGCCGGGCGTCCTTGCGCCGGGGTCCGATCAGACTAATCAGAGGTATTCCAAAGAGTCAAGCTTTACTTTTACATTTGTTCGCGACGAGGGCGGGGCTCAAGCGCGAGCGGATTCGGCGAGAAGCACCCTCGCGAGATCCTGATCGACCACGACATGCGTCGCCAAGCCCATCCGCAGAGCCGTCGCAAAAGCCACAGCCTTCTTCGGACCGCCCGCGACGAGCACGCGGATCGGACGCGAGGCAAGATCCTTCAAGGAAATGCCTACAGTCCTCTCATCAATTCCCGGCACCGCGATCTCGCCCTCGGCGGTGAAGAAGCGCGAACACGCATCCCCCACCGCCTTCGCGAGCAACTCAGTAGCCTCGGATCCCTTGAGGCGAGAATGGCTGATCGCAAGGCTCTCGGCGGCGACGTCCCCGACCGTGAAGACTACGAGGTCCGTCTGTCTGCCCGCCTCGAGGATCGCCGCGATATATGGGTCCGAGCGCACGATCTCCAAGGTGCGGACATCCTCGAAGATCACCGGCAGGGGCAAGTAGCGCGGAATCGCATTAAAGGCCTCGCAGAAGGCCCTCATGACCTCGAAATCATCGGTCACCTCCGAGGAATGCGAGATCCCGCCCTTGAGCTGTACGATCTCGACATCGCGCCTCAGCGTGTGGCGCAAACGCGACGCGATTGCGTTCATCGTCCGCCCCCAGGAGACACCGACACTCATGCCGTCCTTGACGAGGGACTCGACAAGGCCCGCACCGACGCGCCCGAGATCGTCGAGGATCTCGCGCTCGGATGCACCGGAACCATGGACGACCCGCGCTTCGACCAAGCCGAATTGCTCAGCGAGCTGCTCGCCCAACACCGACGAGGTCTCTCGAGGATCGTGGATCTCCACGGTGACGAACCCGGCCTCTTTCCCACGTAGCAGGAGCTTGGCGACGGTCGGACGTGAAATGCCCATCTTGGCCGCGACTTCGGCCTGGCTCAGGCCACGCTCGAAATAGAGCCGGACGGCGTCAATCACCTGTTCGTCCCTCTTATCCACTCCTCCTCCTTCCGTGTCGTGATCCGCGCCCCGGTGCGCACGGTCGCGGGCATCCGCACGATCGCGGACATCCGCAGGGCTACGTGCGAGCGCGCGTCGGCCGCACCGCGCCCTACTGGACCTCTCCGAGGATCACCGAACGGGCCTCGGGGACGGCCGACCCGATCACGACGCCGCCCTCGAGAGATTCCAGAGCACGGGCGATGCGCCATTCGTCATCGGTGTGGAGGGTGAGCAGGGGCTGGCCCTTCTTCACGGTCGCACCGGGCTTCGCATGGATCTCGATGCCCGCGCCCGCCTGAACCGGATCTTCCTTCACGGCGCGTCCGGCGCCCAGGCGCCAAGAGGCGACGCCCACGGCCAGCGCGTCGAGCGTCTCGAGGACACCGTCAGACTCCGCGTAGACGACGTGCTTCTCCGCAGAGGTCGGCAGCTCCGCATCGGGATCACCACCTTGAGCACGGATCATCTCGCGCCAGCGATCCATCGCGCGACCGTCCTTGAGGGCCGCCTCGACATCGACATCGGACTTGCCCGACATCTCAAGCATCTTGCGTGCGAGCGCGCAGGTGAGCTCGACGACATCCGCGGGGCCACCACCGGCGAGAACCTCGACGGACTCCTCCACCTCGAGGGCGTTGCCGATCTTGAGGCCGAGCGGGGTCGACATGTCGGTGAGGTAGGCGAAGGTCTTCACTCCAGCATCGGTACCGAGGTCGACCATCGTCCGGGCGAGTTCACGCGCCTGCTCGAGATCCTTCATGAAGGCCCCCGAGCCGACCTTGACGTCAAGGACGAGCGAACCCGTGCCTTCAGCGATCTTCTTCGACATGATCGAGGACGCAATGAGCGGGATACAATCGACGGTCGAAGTGATGTCGCGTAGTGCGTAGAGCTTCTTGTCGGCGGGTGCCAGACCCGCTCCGGCGGCGCAGATCACCGCGCCACAGCCCTCGCCGAGCTCGCGGTAGATCTCCTCATTCGTCATGGCGGCCCGCCAGCCCGGGATCGACTCGAGCTTGTCCAGGGTTCCGCCCGTGTGCCCGAGGCCACGACCCGACAGCTGCGGGACGGCCACGTCGAACACGGCGACGAGGGGCGCGAGTGGCAAGGTGATCTTGTCCCCCACTCCCCCGGTCGAGTGCTTGTCAGCGGTCGGGCGCACGATGCGACCAAAGTCCATGCGCTCTCCGGAAGCGATCATGGCCTTCGTCCAGCGCGCGATCTCCTCGCGGTTCATCCCGCGTAGGAAGACCGCCATCGCGAGGGCGGCCATCTGCTCGTCCTTGACGGCGCCACGGGTGTAGGCGTCGATCGTCCAGTCGATCTGCTCGCCGCTGAGAACGCCTCCGTCCCGCTTGGTACGGATAACATCGACGACGTCGAAAACTTCCATCTTCTCTTTCCTTCCTGCGGGCGCTGTCGGGAGCGCCCGAAGCTGTACGAGGGACGAGGGCGGTCGGCTCCGGAGACGCCGGAGCCAACCGAGCCCTCAATCCTTGCGCGGGGTGGAGGTGGCGACCTCATCAAGGTCGCTGGGGCCAAATGCCTGGGGGAGAACTTCGCTCATCGGCATGACGCCGGTCGGCATGAGGACGAGGCAAGTCGGACCGCCATGCTCGAAGATCACCTGTCGGCAACGTCCGCAGGGGACCACCGATTCGGAGTTCCCATTCACGCAGGCGACTGCGAGGAGGCGACCCGCACCCGTGCGGATGAGCTCGGAGACCATTGAGGTCTCCGCGCAGTGCCCGCACCCGTAGGCGGCGTTCTCGACGTTCGAGCCGACGACGATGCTCCCGTCCTCGGCGAGGCCCGCCGCACCCACGGGGTATCCGGAGTAGGGGCAGTAGGCTCGCTTCATCGCCTCAATCGCCGCGACGCGCAGGCGATCCCAGATCACCTCATCGACAGTGTCCACCATGATCTGTCCTTCACTTCACGTAGGGGATGTTCTCAGCCGCGGGGGCCTTCGACTTCCCGACGAACCCGGCGACCGCGATGATCGTCACGACGTAGGGGATCATCGACACGAGGTCGGAGGGGATCGCGGGTGCCACGTTCGGCAGCATCCTCGCGACGGCCTGGGCGAAGCCGAACATGACGGCCGCTGACATGGCTCCGATCGGATGCCACTTGCCGAGGATCATCGCCGCGAGGGCGATGTAGCCATTGCCCGCGGAGATATTGTCCGTGAAGGCCAGGCCGGAGCCGATCGTGAAGAACGCGCCACCGAGGCCCGCGAAAGCCGAGGCGAGGATCGTGTTACGCGAACGCGTACGGTTGACGTTGATGCCGACGGTGTCGGCGGCCTTCGGGTGCTCACCGCAGGCGCGCAGGCGCAGACCCCAGCGCGAGCGGTAGAGGAAGACCGCGAGGAAGACGACGGTCGCGTACATGAGGTACACGAGCACCGTCTGGTTGAACAACATCGGGCCGATGATCGGGATCTCCGCGAGGAAGGGGATCTTCAACGAAGGCAGGGAGAACCTGTTCGTGTTGAGAGTCTCGGGCGAGACCTTCATGAGCGTTCCGTAGAAGAAGGTGGTCAGACCCAGGGCGAGCACGTTGAGCACAACACCGACGATGATCTGATCCACTCCGTAGCGGACGGAGAACAGAGCGAGCAGGCTGCCGAGGAGCGCCCCTGCGAGGGGGGCCGCGACAAGACCCGCGTAGGGGGTCTGGAAGAAGGAGGCCGCCATGACGCCCGCGAATGCGCCGACGAGCAGGTCACCCTCAATCGCGATGTTGACGACGCCAACGTGCTCGGACACGACGCCCGAGAGGGCGCCGAAGATGAGCGGCGTCGAGATCGCCACCGTCGACACGAGGGTCGAGGTAAGGGTGACGACGCCCGCCGAGCCCGAGCCCGCGTACACGAGGAACGCGAGAATCGTGCCGATACCGGCAAGGGCCATCCCGAGGATGTCGAGCCAGCGCGGATTCTTGACCCGCATCGAAGTCGTGACGATCGACCAAACGGCGACGAGCGCGACGAGGGCGAGTAGCACCCAGAGGATGCCCGCGCCACCAAGGACGATATCGGGGATCTCGAAAGCCTGCGCCTTGTCGGTGAGGCGGATCGTGACCTCGCCCTTCGCCGTGAAGGAAAAGAAGGCGAGCAGGAGCGTCGCGAGGGTGTAGACGATCGGCAGTTTCCAGGAGCGCTTCACCTGGACGTCGTCCATGACGTCGGCCTGAGTTCGGGTGGTGGTCATCGCGATTCTCCTTCCGCATCGGTGGCCGTGGCGTCGACGGCGGTCTCGGCCACCTTCGAGGTCGCCGGGGTGACGAGGGCGGGAGCCTCATCGTCGATGCCAAGGGTGGCGAGCTCGGCGCGCAGCGACTTCTCGGACTCCTTGGGCAGGCGGAAGAGCCAGCGCACGAGAGCGGGGGCAGCGATGAGCAGAACGATGACCGACTGGAGGATGAGGATCATGTCGATCGGAACGCCCTTAGGCTGCATGGTGTAACCACCGGCCTTGAACGCGCCGAAGAGAAGACCGGCGAACATGGTTCCAAGGGGCTTGTTGCGTCCGAGCAGGGCGACGGTGATCGCATCGAAGCCGAGCGATCCCGCGACATCACGCGAGACATACCCGACGGTTCCGAGGGCTTCGTTCGCGCCGACAAGACCCATGAAGGCACCGGAAATCATCATCGTAATCGTGGTGATCTTCTCGACGGAGATGCCAGCGGTGCGGGCGGCCGCGGGGTTGGCACCGACGGCGCGCACCTGGAAGCCGAGGGTCGAGCGATCCAAGATCCACCAGAACACGACGACAGCCAGGAAGGCGACGATGATGCCCGCGTGGAGCTTGAAGGGCGAGGGAAGGATCGGGAGGAAGGCCGCCGTGTCGGCGACATCGGGGGTCTGCGGCTGGTTCGAGCCGGGAACCTGCCAGGACTTCTGCGCGAGCACGTAGCCGAGGGTGAGAGCCGCGATTGAGTTGAGCATGATCGTGACGATAACCTCATTGGCTCCGGTGCGGGCCTTGAGCAAGCCCGCGATCCCCGCATACAGCGCTCCCGCGACGACCGCGACGAGGAGGGCGACGACGGTGTGCAGGACCGGTGGCAGGTGGAGGTTGAAGCCGACCCAGACGGCAGCGAGCGCGCCGAAGATGACCTGGCCTTTGCCGCCGATGTTGAACAGTCCCGCGCGGAAGCCGAAGGCGAGGCCGAGGCCACCGATAATGAGCGGGGTCGCGTAGAGCAGGGTGTTCGTGATCGGCTTGATCTGTCGGACGAAGCTATTGGCCTCCGGGTCGAAAATAGCGCCGCGGAACATCGCGTAGTAGGCGTCGGTCACCGAGGCGCCAGCCATGACGATGAGGATCGCGCCGACCGCGAAGGCGATGAGGACTGCGAGGATCGAGACGAACCATTTCGATCCGAGGATGTGCCGGGCGACGAGGCCGCCCTTGGATTGAGGTTTCTTCGTCATCGTGCCTCCTCCTGGGTGGAATCGGACTGGGAGGCGAGGGCCTCTTCAAGGGGCACGCCCGCCATCATGAGGCCGAGGACCTCACGCGGGGTATCGGGGGCGACGACGCCCATGATCCGCCCGCGGTACATGACCGCGATGCGATCAGCGAGCGCCACGACCTCGTCAAGCTCGGAGGAGATGAGCAGAACGGGCGTCCCCTGGTCGCGCACGGAGACGATCTGCTTGTGGATGAACTCAATGGAGCCGACGTCGACGCCACGGGTCGGTTGGTTCGCGACGAGGAGGTTGAGATCCTTCGAGAGCTCACGGGCAACGACGACCTTCTGCTGGTTGCCACCGGAGAGGGAGGAGATCGGGTCCTCGATGGAGGTCAGACGGATGTCGTACTCCGCTTCGAGAGCCTTCGCATTCTTCTCGATGACGCCGAGCCTAAGAGCCGGGCCGGCCGCGAAGGGCGCCTTGTCGAACTGATCAAGGATGAGGTTCTCCGAGATGGAGAAGCCGGCGATGATGCCGTCGGTGGAGCGGTCCTCGGGGATAAAGCCGATGCCCGCATCGAGCGACTTGCGTGGCCCGGCGTGGGTGATGTCGACACCTTCGAGAGTGATCGAGCCCGAGTCGGGGTTGACGAGGCCGAGGATGGCCTCGGCAAGCTCGGTCTGGCCGTTGCCCTGAACGCCGGCGACGGCGACGACCTCGCCCCGTTCGACGTCGAGACTGACGTGATCGAGGATTGTGTTGCCGGCGGAGCCCAGGAGCGAAACCTTGTCGAAGCTTAGACCTCCGCCTGCCGGCTTGGCCTCTTCCTTCTCGACTTTGAGCATGATCGCACGACCGACCATCTTGTTGGCGAGTTCGTTCTCGGACTCGTCGGGCGAGGCGGTGCCGACGACGGCGCCACGGCGGATGACGGTGATGTCGTCGGAGACGGCGCGAACCTCGCGGAGCTTGTGGGTGATGAAGACGATGGAGGTTCCCGAGTCGGCGAGCTGGCGCATGATGGCCATGAGCTCGTCGGTCTCCTGCGGGGTGAGGACGGCGGTCGGCTCGTCGAGGATGAGGACCTTCGCCTCGCGGGAGAGGGCTTTGACGATCTCCACGCGCTGCTGGGCTCCGACGGGGAGGTCTTCGATCTTCGCGTCAGGGTCGAGGTCGAATCCGAAGCGGGCGGAGACCTCATTCACGAGGGCGCGAGCCTTCGCCAGATCGATGAGCCCGGCCTTGCCGACCGGCTCATCGCCGAGGGCGATCGATTCGGCAACGGTGAAGACGGGGATAAGCATGAAGTGCTGGTGCACCATGCCGATCCCGGCGGCGACCGCGTCGCCGGGCCCCTTGAAGACGACGGGCGCCCCGTCGATGAGGATCTGCCCCTCGTCGGGCTGGTGGAGTCCGTAGAGGACGTTCATGAGCGTCGATTTTCCGGCGCCGTTCTCTCCGAGGAGGGCGTGAATCCGTCCTTCCTCGATGGTGAGGTCAATGTGGTCGTTCGCGACCAGGGGCCCGAAGCGCTTCGTAATCCCCCTGAGTTCCAGTTTCACTGAGAACCTGCCTTTGGCTCTTCTTCGAGTGTCGGTAAGCGGGTTTTTGAGACGACGAGGGCGTGGCGGGGTGCCCCGCCACGCCCTCGAGGCCGATTACTTCGGGGAGTTCTCCGACTCGACCTTGAGCTCGCCACTCTTGATCTGGTCGGTGAGCTTCACGATGTCATCCTTGAGCTCCTGGGAGACCTTGGAGTCGAAGTCGTGGAAGGGAGCGATGGAGACGCCACCGTTCTCAAGGGTGCCGACGTAGGGGTCGGAGGTGAACTTGCCCTCAACGGAGTCGGTGATCGCCTGCTCGACGGAGGCGCCGATCTCCTTCATCACCGAGGTAAGGATGATCGAGGAGTAGTCGGGGCTGGTGAGGAACCAGTCGGAGTCGACGCCGATGATGTAGGTCGAGCCGTGCTCCTTGGCAGCTGCGGCAGCGCCGAGGCCGACCGGGCCGGCGACCGGCATGATGATGTCGGCGCCCTGGTCGATGAACTGCTGAGCCTGCTGCTTGCCGAGAGCCTGGTCGTCGAAGGACTGGGTGAAGGAGCCGTTCTGAGCGGCCTTGTCCCAGCCGAGGAGCTGGACGTTCGTGCCCTTCGCCTTGTTGTAGGCGGCGACGCCGTCGGCGAAGCCGTCCATGAAGATGGTGACCGAGGGGATCTGGATGCCACCGAAGGTGGCGACCTTGCCGGTCTGGGTCATGCCTGCGGCCACGTAGCCGGCGAGGTAGGCGGCCTCAGCGGTGTTGAAGAGGAGCGGACGGCCGTTCTCGAGGACAACGGTGTTGAAGTCCGCGTCCGAGAAGGAGGAGTCGACGAGGGCGTAGTGGAGATCCGCATTCTGATCGGCGGAGGCGTGGAGAGCCTTTTCAATCTTAAAGCCGACGCCGATGATGAGGTTGCAGCCGTCGTCGACCATGGCCTCGACGTTCGGGACGAAGTCCGCGTCGGAGGAGGATTCGGCGGTGTTGACCGAGATGCCGAGCTTCTCCTTGGCGGCGGTCAGGCCGTTGTAGGCGGATTCGTTGAAGGACTTATCGTCCCAGCCACCAGCGTCGGAAACGGCGCAGGCCTTGAAAGAGGAGCCTTCGCTGGCGGTGGCGCCAGATTCGGCGGCGGGCTTGGCGCCGGACGTGCAGCCGGCTAGGGCGAGCGCGGCGACTCCCGCGACTGCCAGGTACTTCGAGAAGGTGTTCATGGGTTTCCTCCAGTTGGGCTGTTCGGCGATGAACAGCGCTGTTGCTTGAGCCTTCTTCGGCTCTGTCCTTGCGGAGCGTCGACATCCCGTATGGAACATTAGTAAAACTCCGAATTGACGTGTGACAAAATTATCGAGAGTGGAACGGGACCTGTCAAGTCCCCTGGTCAATCGTGCAGACTAAAGAGGAGATCATCGCCCTCGGCGATGAACCCCATCCGCTCGAAATAGGCCGGATCGCTCGTTGCGCTACGCGCAAGGCGCAGCGCGGCGGGCACGGCCCGACGAACGCCCTCGTCGGAATAGAGGGCGCGCCCGGGAGTGAGATCACGGTGACGGTCGGTGACGTAGTCGAGCAGAACCCGACCCTCGTCGCCGTTGTTCACGTGGACGAACACTCCCGCGATCTCATCCGCGCACATCATGAGATGAGCGCCGGCGGTGCTGAGATCCGAATGGGAGAAGCCCGGGAAGGCCTCCTCGATGCCCGCGGCGTGAACCTCGAGGAAATCGCGGACGAGGGGAGAATCCGCCTCGGCCGGCACGAAACGGTATTCACGCCCCCCGCTGCGCAGACGGTAGAGCCAATAGGCGTCGATGATTGCGATGACAGCGTTCATCGCCGCGTAGGGCCAGATCCCGAAGACGACGTTGTACACGGTCGCGATGAGCGATCCGGCGAGATTGAGCGTTCTGAAACGCCTGATCGAAGGGACGATGAGCGAGATGACGACGAGCGCCGAGCCGGTCCAACCGATGATTTCCCACCAGGGCATGCATTCTTCCTTAGTTTTCGAGGACAACGAGGCCGGAACCGAGGATCGGATGAGGGGGTGAGGCCACCCCCTCATCCGGCGCTCGTCGTCGAACACTGACATCCTGCGATGTCGGGGGTTGACAACTGTAGCAAGGACGGGAGGTCACGACTGCCACCGTTATCTTTTCGCAACATGAATTGCCCGACACGGGGCACCCATCCTCTCAGGCGTGAGCGTTCGCACGCGTCGACAGTCGCGACTTTCGTCCCGGTTCGAACCGCCTCTCGGCGGAACGCGGGCAGGGTCAGCCCCGGAACGCGGCGGGTGAGAACCGCGTCCGGGGCCGGGGGATCAGCGTCGCTTCGTCGTGAGAGCGACGGCGCCCGCACCGAGGAAGAGTCCCGCGAGCACGAGGCCAGATCCGCCATCGAAGCCGGTTCGCGCGAGACCGCTCTTCCCCGTCTTCCCCGACGAGGTTCCGGTAGTGGACGCAGACGACGCAGCGCCTCCGTCGCCCGAAGGAATCGAGCCGGGCCCAGCGCAAGCGACGTTAACGCTCAGACCGGCGGAGGCCTCGACGACGCGGCCGAAGTCGGTATCGATCGTCACAGGCGTCGATACGACCTCACCAGCCGCCTTCCCCTCACATGCCCCGACAGCGGTGACCGAGACGGTCGCCCGTCCGGCTCCGTCGGTTGTGATCACCGAGGATTCGTCAGAGGCGTGGTCCTCGACGAGGGAGTTGTCGACAGTGGCCGCAGCAACCTCACCGCCCGCCGCGACTCGAACGCCCGTGGTCTTTGACGGCCCCTCCGAGAAGGAGAGCCCCCTCAGGCCGACGGTGAATGAGGCACCGTCCTTGACGGGGTCCTTGGGCAGCGTGACGCCAATCGCGGACTTGAGCGATCGGGGCGTAGCTCCCGAATGAGCGGTAAGGAACTCATTGAACTTGTCGCGGTCGAGGTTTCCGCTGTTAACGAACGGCCCGCCCTTGGTCAGCGCGTCGAAGGAATCGCCTCCGGCGAGCAGGAAGGTGACGGACCCGACGGTGTAGGTCTTCGCCTCGTCCAGTGGCTGACCGTCAACGGTAACCGAGGTGATGCGTTCGCCGAAGGGACGCTCCGGGTCGTACGTGTACCGAACATTCTCGGAGAGCCCGAGCTTGAGCAGCGGGCGGGAATTCTGGGAGTTGAGATTGGTCTTCCACTGCTGTTCGAGGGCGAGCTTGAAGTCAGCGCCGGTAATGGACACATATCCGAGCTCGTTCGAGAAGGGCATGACCGCGTACGACTGGGCGTAGGTGATGGTGCCGTCATCATTTGGGACGAGGTCCTCACGCAGACCACCCGCGTTGATGATACCGATATCGACGGGACGCCCCTCCTTCGTCGTGATCGTCTCGCGCATCGCGTCGGCTACGAAGTCCCCGAGGCTCGACTCGATACCACGGTTGGATCCAGGATCGGTCTGTCCGCCCGGGGTCGTGAAGACGCCCCGTCGGAACGCCTCCGTATAACCGGTACCGACGACCCGCTTGCCAGCTTCCTTCGAATCCGCGACCGCCTTGTCCACGATGGCCTTGGTCTCGGGAGCCTCGCCGCACTCGGCGACCTTCGCCGCAGGCACGAGCTGGGTGTCCGCCTTGACGACGGCTCCTGCTGTCATGTCGTACGAGATGCGGATGAGTCCAAGATTGTCGGTGTACGAGCCCGACGCAACGCCAGCGAGCAGCGGGTTCTTCGAGTCAAGCTTCTCGGCTGAGTCAACCTTGTCGAACTCGTAGGGCACGTGGGTATCCCCGCCCATGATGCCATCGACATTTTTCCCGACCAGCGGATAGTTGTTCTTCACATCATCGTCGAGCATGGCGATGACCACCTGGGCCTCGCCGGACTGCTTGATCTGCGCGGCCAGTTCGTCGATCCTGGCGATCGGGTCGTCAAAGACGAGCCCCGCGGTCGTTCCCGGACTCAACTTGTAGGGGACATCCTGGGCGATGGCGCCGATGAAGGCGACTTTGACGCCCGAGGGCGAGGCCCACACCTTGTAGTCACCGAGGTAGGGCTTTGAAATCCCCCCGTCTTCCCACGAGCCCATTCCCCGGACATTGGCTCCGAGGTAGGGGAAGCTCGCCTGCACAAACTCTGCGGTATTCGAGCCGTCGACGCGTTGCTTGAAGACGGCCTGCCCCATGTCGAGCTCGTGATTACCGATCGTCGAAGCGAGCGGATCGAGGGTGTTGAGCGCGGCGATCGTCGGATTGTCCTTGAGAGACCCGGACGTGTAGGGCGAGGCGCCGATGTTGTCACCGAGGAGCGTGAACGACGAATTCGGGTTTTTGGTACGAGCGGACTTGAGGTAGCAGTTCATCGCTGCAAGCCCGGCCTCTTTTACGGTGCCCTTCTTCGTTACCTGCTCGATGTGCCCGTGGACGTCGGTGAGTGTGTAGAGGTCGAGTTCGACGACTCCCCCGCCGTTCACGGGCGCCGACCCCGGTACCCCGGTCGCCGGGGTCGAATCGGGAGCCGACGGGGCATTCGCGCCCTCGGCGTCGGAGTCGGCGAGGGTTGTCGCGACCCCCGATTGGGCTCCGGTAACGCCTGCGGCAACACCGGATTGAGGTTCATCCGAGGCTCCGTCCGTTGTTGGCACAGCAAGAGCCGCGACGGGCGACAGAGCCAGGAGGAAGGCGGCGCTACCACCGATGAGCATTGTTCTGTGTTTATTCATGGTGTTCCTTCGTTTATTCGCCCGCCACATCGCGGGCGCTTGCGCGGCGTTGACCTCAGGTCTGGTCAGCGTCGCTTCCTCGACGCCGCCATACCGGCGACGCCTACCGCCCCGAGGACGAGTCCTGCGACGGTGATGAGCGCGAAGCCGTCATTGACGCCCGTACGCGCGAGCCCCCTTGAGGCGGACGGCGAAGTCCGAACGGGGGGCGTCTGCCCAGGTGTGCCCTGAGGCTGAGGCTGGGGTTGAGGGTTCGGGGAGGGCTCGACGTCGCGGACGAGGTCGAGGCCGATAATCTCCGGATTGTGATCGGACGAGCGATAGGGGTTCGTAGTCTCCGTCGCGAGGAACATGTTCGCGTTGGAACGCGAGTACTCAAAGGCGACGGACTCCTGGGCATTGATCGCCCACGAGGCAACACCGACGACAAGCGGATGAGCCACAGCATTCGAGAAGACGTGGTCGAGCGCCCCTGAACGTCCGGAGTAGACATAGGACGGGTGCGCGCTACCGGATTCTCGGTTCCAGCCCGCGGCCTCAAGGACCGCGAGGGGGTCCTCCTTCGCGTAAGAGTTGAAGTCGCCGACGAGGAGAGTCGGCTTGCCCGAGAAGCTCTCGGCAAAAGCTGCGAGTGCCTTCGCCTGGGCAACACGGACGGCGTTGGCGTTCCCCTGGCCGTCTCCGCTGTCGGTGTTGCCCTCCTCCATTCCCTTGGGCACGGAGCCCTTCGACTTGAAGTGGTTGGCGATAACGACGACGCTACGGCCAACCTGGGTCTCGGTGACCACGGGGGTGAATTCTTGTGCGAGCGGCTGTCGGGCAAGACCGGTGAACGCCGGGTCGTCGAGGATCGTCGACTCGCCGACAGGCTCGACGGTCGAGGGCCGGTAAATGAATGCGACGCGGATGACGTCCTCGTTCGCGGGGACGTTCGTCGGGCTTGGGACGTAGGCCCAGGTGCCTGCTCCGGCCTTCGCGTTCAGTGCCTCGACGAGGTTCTTCAAGGCAGCGTCACGATCTTTAGAGGCGCCAACTACGGCAGAATTCTCGATCTCCTCGAGGGCAACGACGTCAGCGTTGATCTCGGTGATCGCGGCGACGATCTTCGATTGTTGCATCGCAAAAGCCTTGGACGAGTAGGCGCCTCGCACCGAGCACTTCTTCGCCGTGACGAAATTCCCCTCGCGGTCGGGGTAGCCGGAGCAACCCGCTTCGTTCTCGCCGAGGTCGGAGAAGTAGTTGAGAACGTTGAAGGTGGCGACGCGAATGTCCCCACCGACGACGGGCATGGTCGGGCGCTCGCCACTGATCGTGACGGGCGAGCGGTCGGGGTGGGCGGCGACCATGCGGGTGGGCTGGAGGACGAATGCCTCGTGGCGCGAATCGAGGATCACGGGCGCGTCGAAGGCGAGCGTGTAGCCGACGCGTGCGGGCGCACCATTCGCGAGGTAGGCGTAAGGAACCTTGGTCGCGGCTCCGCGGCCGAGGTTGGCGTTCGTGCCGTCGTCGAGGGCGATAGCGCGCGCGGCGTTCTCGGCCTCGTAGGCGCGGGCTTGGTCGCCAGGGGCGACAACGTCAGTGGCGGCACGCAGAGGCTCAGTTCCCGGAGTGAGGGAGAGGGTGCCGTACTGACCAGTCGAGTAGTTGTCGGTGATCGTCCACGTTCCCTGCGGGGCGATGAGCATCGATTCGAGCGCTTCCATCTGCGCTCCGGTCGGTACGGAGTCGAGGGGGGTCGGGGCGACGGGCTCGCAGCCCTCGACGGCGGAGACGGTGGAGACGGAGATCTGGGTGAGGCTCTGCGTGGAAGCGGGGGTCTTGGGACCGGTCGCGGGGTATTCGGAGACCTTGCCAGCCACCTGGACGCAGCTTCCGATTGCCGGGACGTCAATCGCCTTCGTGCCGACGTAGGCGAAGACGGCGTCGGAGGCCGTGCGCGCTGGGTCCCATGTGCCGCCAGTTCCAGGAGTCTGGATGACGAAGCCACTAAGGCTCGAGGCGAGTCCGTCCTCGCCATGGGGGTAGGAGGCGGTGACGACGCCACGGGTGATCACCTCCACTCCCACGAGGGCGGAGTCGTCGCCCTCGCCGATCGTCTGGATATCCGGGATCGGTGTGAGCGCCGTGGCGGAGCGGGGAGCGCGACGCAGGACCGGAGGCTTGGGCGACGAGGACTGGGCCTCCGACTGGGCCTCAGCCGAATGTGCGGGGGCCACGGACTCAGGGGACGGGACGGAGGCCCCCCCATCGGCGGATTCGCCGCCGGATTGACTGGCCTCGACAGCCTCATCGACGCCCGGGGAGAGTGCCCCGGACTGAGAAGCGCCCTCGCCGAGCGCGTCTGCGGACGTTCCTGCCGCGCCGGGGGCGGCCTGGGCGACGAGCGGAGTCGTCGCAAGGATGAGGGCGGCGACCCCTCCGATAAGGCCGTGCAGTGCTGTTCCTCGCACTTCGGAATCCCCTTCTGTAGCCCTTGCGCATCCTTGCCAAGGGAGCGGAATCGAAACGGGCATCAACTTTGACATCCCGTAAATCCCAAGATTAACAAATGGACACCTATTCGTAAACGAAAATTATTTATTTACTTTTTAAAGACCCCTATTACTCACCCGAGTATGCGAATACAGAGCATTCAAGTCAGGGGGCGAAGCACACATGATTACCCTGGGGGCTCTCACCCTAGTAAGGGCCACTTTGCTCCGCCAAACACGCTGAAGCCCCCACCACGCACTCGCCCTGCAACGGCTAAGCGGAGACGAGGGCGCCCACGCGGCAAGGAACCACGACCGGACGCGCCTAGGCGATCCCAAGATGAAGGTTGAGAACTCAGCTTGGCTGATAGGGCGAGACCACCACATCCACCTTCTGCAAGTCTTTGACTTCCGAATAGCCGGTTGATGCCATGGTTCTCTTCAGGGCGCCAACAAAGTTCAGGGAACCGTCTGCACGCGTCGAAGGACCGTAGAGAATCTGTTGCAGGCTTCCGGATGTGCCTACGTGAACACGCTGACCGCGAGGCATGTCTGGGTGCGTGGCCTCGGAACCCCAATGCCAACCGCGCCCGGGCGCTTCTTCCGCGCGAGCTAGGGCAGCACCCAGCATGACTGCATCCGCACCACAGGCGATGGCGCGCGACAAATCACCAGAACGCCCAATGCCACCGTCAGCAATGACGTGAACGTAGCGTCCGCCGGATTCATCCATGTAATCGCGACGCGCAGCGGCCACATCGGCGATTGCTGTTGCCATCGGGGCGTGCACGCCGAGCGATTGACGGGTCGAGTGCGCCGCTCCCCCGCCAAATCCGACAAGAACACCGGCAGCACCCGTGCGCATCAGATGCAACGCTGCCGTATTCGTGCAGACTCCACCAACAATGACGGGGACGTCGAGTTCATAGATGAACCGCTTAAGGTTGAGGGGCTCAGATCGGCTGGAAACATGTTCTGCAGAGACTGTTGAGCCTCGGATGACGAAAAGGTCCACGCCCGCATCGACGACTGCTCGCCAGTACTTTTGGGTACGCTGAGGCGACAACTTACCCGCAACAACTACGCCGGCTTGCCGAAGTTGAGCGAGGCGAGCAGTGATGAGCGACGGCTTAATTGGCTCCGAATAGATCTGTTGGAGTCGCGCAATAGACTCGTCTTCTCCAAGATGGGAGATTTCTTCGAGAAGCGGCTCCGGATCTTCATAGCGCGTCCATAGACCGTCCAGATCTAGAACACCCAACCCGCCGAGTTTTCCGAATGCGATTGCCGTTTCGGGACTCATGACCGAGTCCATGGGGGCAGCCATGATCGGAATATCGACGTGATAGGCGTCGATTTGCCAGCCGACGTTCACATCTTCGGGATCACGAGTGCGTCTTGAGGGAACCAGGGCAATATCGTCCAGACTGTACGCGCGTCGCGCACGCTTTCCACGACCAATTTCAACTTCGTTGCTCACGACTTGATACTAACCACTTTAGGGCGCTGACATGCGCTTTTGTTGATGATTGCAGCGTGGGTGCGATGAGGTAGTCGACGAGGCCGGCTTCGCCGACCTGATGATTGCCATTTCGTTTCTCCATGGTTTAGGCGACACTGGTTCCATGAATGAAAACACTTCTTGGATAGATCAGCCTTGGCTTGGTTTCGACACAGAGACAACCGGCACGAATCCTCTTTCGGATCGCCTTGTCACGGCTGCGCTTGTTTTGCGACGCGGGGGTATCAACCCGTCTGGCCCTGACGAAGTTGTCACATGGCTAGCTAATCCCGGGGTAGAGATCCCTGAAAGTGCCAGCGCTGTTCACGGGATTTCCAACGAAAAAGCTCAGACCCGGGGACGGGATATTTCCGAGGTTTTAAACGAGGTCGCTGATTCTTTGGTTGCGCACTGGCAACGCGGTTTCCCTGTTGTTGTCTTCAATGCGGCGTTCGATATTACGTTGATGAATGCCGAGCTCACTCGCCATGGTCTGCAAACTTTGGAAGAACGCCTTGGTGGCCCTGTTGGACTCATTCTTGATCCGATCGTCCTTGATCGTCACTTCGATAAGTACCGGAGGGGAAAGCGAACCCTGACCACCATGGCACCGCACTACGGTGTGGATCCAGATCCGAATGCTCACACGGCAGAAGTTGACGTTTCGATGACGTTAGACGTGTTGGCGAAAATTGTCCAGGCGTTTGGTGCTCCGCTCACTCAGAGCAGCGCTCATGCGTTGATGGCATTGCAGGCCAGCGCTTTTAAAGAATGGGCTACGGGGCTTGAAACCTACTTTGCACGTCAGGGTAAGCCCCAGCAGATTGATTCCCAGTGGCCACAAAGGGCTCTGAATAGCTAAAGGAATCAGTATCCCCATCATTGAACAGGTCGGTTAATTCAAGAGGTCGATGACCCAATAGAACGCCGTTGTTACTATCGGGTCACCAGTCTTCAGCGCACTGTCACTTCCATGTGCGGGGCGCGACTTCGTCCCATAGGCGGGACTGATTGGACGCGTGGTGGTCAGCGCTAAGCACTGACCACCACTGTGACGTCACTTGGTATCGATCAGATCTTTCCATGTGCGTTTCTCACCGACCAGAAGGCTGAAGTGCTTGTTCTGTTCAGCGATCGCCGCATCGGTTGCGGGATTCTTAATCAGTGCCGCAAGAACCTCGGGGGCAGCAGTGATAGCACCAACGCCCTGGCGGACCAGTTCAAGAACCTGTTCAGAGTTCTTGAAGGACGCGGCCAAAACATCAGCTTCCATTCCATACGACTTCAGCGTGCGGTGGATTTCGCTGGCAACGCGAACACCATCAATGCCGTAGTTATCCATGCGGTTCACGTAGGGAGCAACATAGCGGGCGCCAGCCTTTGCCGCCATGAATCCCTGCATCGAAGAGTGAATGCCTGTTGCCGTTACCTGCATGCCTTCTGCAACAATACGAGGAATTGCCGCGAAGCCGTCGCGAGTTACAGGAAGCTTCACAAATAGGTTGCCACCAATTTCTTCACGCAGAGCACGCGCTTCGGCAACCATATCGTCGGCGCGTTCTGACACGATCTGAACATGCAACTGCGACCCATAGGGCAGTAAATTTTGGATCTGATGCAGAACGTCCAAAGGCTCTTTGCCTTCGCGATACAAGATGGTCGGGTTAGTCGTAACACCGTCAATCGGAAGGTAGGACAGTGTCTGTTCAATTGCTTCGACGTTTGCGTAATCGATCAGGATGAGCATGTGCGCGATTCCCTTTTCAACAGTGTGAAAATGTGTTCCGACAGGTTCAGATTAGTGCCCATTTTGGAATAAGAATAGGACCCCCGTCGCATACGTGAAACCGTCTGCGACGAGGGTCAATACCTGTCAAACGTTTATCAGCGAGAAGATCCTGACGAATGGTAGTTCGGAGCTTCGCTGGTCATCTGCACATCGTGCGGATGAGATTCGCGCAGACCTGCAGATGTGATTCGAACAAAGCGGCCATTCTTCTTGATCTCCTCGATCGACGAAGCACCCAGATAGAACATCGTCTGATGCAGGCCACCAACAAGCTGGTAAATCACCGAGGCAAGTGAACCAGTGAACGGAACCTGCCCTTCAATACCTTCTGGAACGATCTTGTCATCACTGGTGACATCGGCCTGGAAGTAGCGGTCCTTCGAGTAGGACTTGCGACCGCGCGAACTCATTGCGCCCAGCGATCCCATACCACGGTAACGCTTGTACTGCTTACCGTTCGTGAAGACAACCTCACCCGGGGACTCTTCACAGCCGGCCAGAAGCGAGCCGAGCATGACCGTATCAGCACCAGCCACAAGAGCCTTACCGATATCGCCCGAGTACTGCAGGCCACCATCAGCGATCAGCGGAACACCGGCGGGCTTACACGCTTTGGCAGCCAAGTAAATTGCAGTAATCTGAGGGACACCGACGCCAGCAACGACACGGGTGGTGCAAATTGAGCCCGGGCCGACACCAACCTTCACCGCATCGACACCGGCATCAATCAGCGCTTGAGCGCCCTCAGTGGTTGCGACGTTGCCACCGATGATCTGAACGCCAGCGAACAACGGATCCGCCTTAATACGGCGAATCATATCCAGCGCAAGCTGGGCGCCACCGTTAGCCGTATCAACAACAAGAACGTCAACACCTGCTTCAGCGAGCGCGGTTGCACGTTCCCACGTATCACCCCAATAACCAACAGCAGCGCCGACAACCAGACGACCACGGTCGTCCTTCGTCGCGTTCGGATACTGTTCGGTCTTCACGAAGTCCTTGACCGTAATCAAGCCGGTCAACGTATTGTTTTCGTCAATAATTGGAAGCTTCTCCACTCGATGCTCAGCCAGCAGAGCCTTCGCATCTTCACGAGAAATACCAACCTGACCCACAACAAGATCCTCGCGCGGGGTCATGCAATCGCGAACCTTCAGCGTTGCCCACTGGGATTCAGGGACAAAACGTAGGTCACGGTTCGTGATGATGCCAACAAGACCATTTTCTTCGTCAACAACAGGAAGACCAGACACGCGATAGTGACCGCAGAGCTCATCGAGCTGTTCGATGGTCGCATCGGGACCAACAGTCACAGGATCTTCAACCATTCCAGATTCGGAGCGCTTCACCTGACGAACATGCTGCGCTTGTTCTTCAATCGAAAGATTGCGGTGAAGGATGCCAATACCACCCTGACGAGCCATGGCAATCGCCATACGAGCTTCAGTCACAGTATCCATTGCTGCAGAAAGCAACGGAACACGCAGGGTAATTTTCTTCGTCAGCCGCGACGTAGTGTCAACAGTGGATGGAACGACGTCAGTCAGCTCTGGGAGCAGAAGAACGTCATCGTAAGTAAGGCCAGTCAGTGAGAACGGATCATGCTCTAAAAAGTCTCCCATGAGCCAAGTCTAGGCTGTGGCTCAAGCCGGATAAAAACTTCGGACGAACCTCACAATTCCGAGTGGTCGTGTGCCCTCACCTGCGCTAATGCCGCCGCGAATCCCGGATACAAGCCAATACGAGGCAACAGCAACATCTGACCGACATGGTAGGCATCAGCCTTGCCTGCCCAGACAGTTTCACTCTCGTGTCCATCTGCGTCGACTTCATGGATCCAGCGTCCCGGGCCAGCATGAATGACCTGATCCGCCCACGCCACATAGCGAGCGAAACGCTCCGACTGGACCATGACGTCGTCATCATTACCTAGTTCTTCACTGACTTTACCCAGAGCGAGCGTTGCATTCACAGCTTCGCAAGCAACCCAGTGCATGCGAGTATCCACAACAGTCTTTCCATCAAAGTCCGTCGTGTAAACGATCCCACCCTTTTCACTGTCCCAACCATCTGCATCCGCTCGATCAACAAGGCAATGCGCAACGTCATACATCCATTCACCCGGAGTATCCCCGCACGCAATGAGTGAGGCTCGACCATGCAGGATCAAACGCGCCCACTCAAACCCGTGTCCCGGAGTTGCACCGTAAGGACGGAAAGGATCAGCGGGATTTTCAATGAACATCTCGGGACAAACAACCCAGTTTTTATCGAAGTGCTCAGGTAAGCGCCAACCAAAGCGAGCACCAAGATCGGCAACAAAACGCATCATTTCGCGCGCACGATCCAACCAACGTCGCTCACCCGTCGCATCGAAGGCAGCAAGATAAGCCTCGACCGTGTGCATATTCGCGTTCAGACCTCGATATTCTTCACACTCGCTCCAGTCGCGGTTCCACGAGTTCGCGACGCGCCCATACGACGGTTCCCACCAGTGCGCGTCCTGATCGGCAAGCGCTTCATCAAGCAACGCCCGGCCTCGTTCATGCCCAGCCAAATAGGACGCGGCAGTCGCGAGAATCACGAACGCGTGCGCATAGGCTTCCTTGCGGATCGGTTCAACCGGGCGAGCCTGCTCCCCCGTCGCATCCAGAGCGGAGAACCACCCGCCGTATTCATCGTCATGCAACGAGGTGGACAGCGCATCAAGCCCGTGCTCGACAAGACCAGACACTCCCTGGACACCACGCATCTCAGCAAGTGCAAACATGTACGTCATTCGACACGTAATCCACAGCTCAACGCCCTTGGACTCTGTAATAGCACCATCAGCATCCAGATAACCGAAGCCAGCAGGGCACGCTGAAGCTGAGGCGAACTCAACAAGCGCAGAGAAATCAGCATCAAAAGCGTCGATAAGAGCGGAATCATTCCAGGGGGTCTTCATTGTCACTCCCGGTCAAAAGATATGCGTAACACCGATAAAGGTATCACTGCCTCAAGTTTCGATGAGAGGTTCTATAGGACTTGTTAAGACAAAACCGAGGAAAGATCAGCACCGGGTGCAAGCACCGCAAGAGTTTCTTCTACGCCGGCAGCAATTGTGCGCACGCGCAGTACGCGCTCATCAACGACCTTCGGAGCATCCGCGCCAACCAGCATGACATCAAGGTCAAGATCAGTAGTAAGAGCATGAATAAATTTCTCGCAACTTGCCCCAGAACCCATGACAATAGCCAACACGACCGGGCGTTCTTTGGTATGAAGCGCAACGCGAGCACACGCTCCCTGGTCATCGACTGTCGCAGTCGAAACGACGCGCACATCAATGCCGTACCAGCCAAGAGCAACACCAAGAACGTGTGCTCCCAGCTCGTGGGCAGCGTCCGTAAGAACAACAACAGACCCAAGGGCTGTCTGAGGAGAAACGCACTCGCTAGCAAACTGAGCGAGCACATCAAGGAAAGCGTTTTGAAGAATCGTAGACGGCGCACATCCGGGCTTCTGCCCGCATGTGGAGGCACGCAAGGTGTCGAGCGCTGGGCTGACTAAGCGACTCCAGGTATGAACAAGCCCCCCGTCGCCCACCGCGGAACGAAGGACATTCTTCAGCTGATGCCCTTGGCAGGCTGATACACAATTCAGTAGTTCAGAAACCGTATGAGGAACGGGCAGGTCTTCCTGACGCGAACGCGCAGGGGCCGCCGCCAACACGGTAGCGGCAGCATCTGCAGGAGAAACCCCCTGATGCACAAGGTCAACCATCGCGGTCAAACGCGCAACATCGCTGGCACGATAGCGACGATGAGTTCCTGCTTGGCGCTCATCTGGGCCAAGACCATAGCGTCGTTCCCAGGTGCGAAGAGTCGAGGGGGAGATTCCAAGACGAACGGAAACAGCAGTCACTGTCAGCGGAGCATCGACGCCTGAATCAGCTGAAGACGCAAGATGTGCGCGAGGCATGTCGTTTCCTTTCCGCTCGTCAGCTACCAACGTTTTTATTCAACGTTGTTCACCTCTACAACGATTGTTCACCGAAGAGCGAACTTTCGCCACCGGAACGAAGACAATGTATCAAGTAAGTGAGACAAATCTTCTTCATGGCATTCCGCATGTTTTGTAGCGATATATTCAGGTTTTTCTCAGGTTTATTACCTTGTCTGAGAAATATCTAAGAATGTATGAACGGGTCTTGAACAACTTACGAACAACATCTAAACTGATGGAGGTTGCTCGCGAAGAAGTACTTCGACCGGCAGTCACCGAATGAGAGGTACAGATGTCTGACGTTTCACGTCTCCCCGGCCCGATGATCGACGCTTGGGATTGGCAGTACGACGGCGCATGCCGTGACCTCGATACCGAGCTCTTCTTCCACCCTGAAGGCGAACGCGGTTCAACGCGTCGCCGTCGCGCCGCAAACGCAAAGGCAATCTGCGCAACATGCCCCGTGATAGACCAGTGCCGCGAATACGCGCTGGCATCACAAGAGCCCTACGGCATCTGGGGCGGAATGACAGAAGAAGAACGACGCGAAGAAATACGTTCATCGCATCGTCAGCGTCGAGCGTCGTAATCTACCCCAGTCTTACAGAGGCGTCGCGCACATAGCGCGACGCCTCTTCACTTCTCATGCCACACTAAAGAATCATCGATAGTTTTCACTATTCCCCAACAACCAATCGGAAGCGAAGTCGTGACATCACCAGTTGTTTCATCCCAGCCACGCCGTAAATCCCGATCGCTCATCATTTCGATCGCACTCATCATCATTGCAGCATTCGTCCTTGCCGTCAGCATTTGGACAACTAGTGGAAACAAGCAAGCAGATTCGGCAGCATCAGCGCAATCGTCAGACTCGACGCACACTCAATCTGCCCAATCTGCATCAGCGACGCCAGGAGCCTCGTCCGCTGCCGCGGCGGCCGCCGACGTTGACCCGAACGTCGCAGCGCCCAGTGAGAAGAACGCAGAGCTCCTTGCAATCATTCGATCCGCACCCAAGCGCGACGCCAACGACAATCAGGCCAAAGGCGCTCTGGACGCTCCGGTTGTCCTCACACTCTTCTCTGACTTCTCCTGCCCCTACTGCACGCTGTTTGCTAAAAAAATCGAACCCCAGCTTGCCGATCTGATCGAAGACGGAACTCTTCGCATCGAATGGCGCGACCTGGCACAGATCACCCCCACGTCCCCCTTGGCAGCTCAAGCGGGACGTGCGGCAGCCGATCAGGGCAAGTTCTGGGAATTCCACGACTTGCTGTATCAGGCAACCAACGAACACGAACACCCGGAATACACCGAGGAATCTCTCGTCGCATTCGCTGAACAAGCTGGCGTTTCAGACATCGATACCTTCCGCGCCACGATGAATGCGGCCGAAACCGTTCAGGCTGTCGCCGACGCGAAGAAGGAAGCCTACTCCATCGGCATCACCGGCACACCTTTCATGTTCATTGGGGACACCTACATTTCGGGCTACCGCGATTACGAGTATGTGCGCACAACGATTGAACTTCAGGCGGAGGCTGCCCGTTCATGACTTTGACCCCATTGGCTGCCCTGCTCGGTGGCGTATTGACGGTCTTCGCCCCCTGTTCGGTGATGATCCTGCCAGCATTCTTCGCATACGCATTCCAGTCGCGTTCTGCACTGCTACTGCGCACCGGAATCTTCTGGCTGGGCTTGCTGACCTCTCTTCTGCCTTTGGGCGTACTTGTCGGCGCGGCGGGATCAGCTCTGCGCGATCACCTAGATCTGATCACACGCATCTGCGCCTTCATCATCATCATTCTTGGCATCGTTGAGATTATCGCTCTTGAAATCCCCACGCCTCATCGCAAGGCGTCGGCGGGAGTACGCAAAGAACGTGATCGCACTCATCCTCTGTCGATCTACCTTTTGGGGCTCACTTATGGCTTTGCCGGTACCGGTTGCGCTGGGCCAATCCTAGGGGCCGTTTTGGTGGCCGCAGGTATCGGAGCTTCGCCGGCAACAGGCGCTGCTCTGATGGCTCTGTACGCCACTGGCATGGTTGTTCCTCTGGCAGTGCTCGCATTGGCGTGGCAGTCTACGAATTTGTCCTCAAGCACCTGGTTGCGTCCCCGCCCCCTTCGACTATTCGGTCGCGATACAACGTGGACGAACGTCGTCTCAGGCATCGTTTTGGTTGCGCTGGGCGCGGTGCTTCTGATCGCTGGCATCGCGAATCCACTTGGGGGATTGATTTCAGCAACGACCTTGGCTTCGTGGGAACAGTCTCTGATGCGGTTCGGTTCGACGATTCCTACGTGGGCGATGATCACAGTCGTTGTCTTGGTGATTGCCGCCGCGTGGTTCGCGTGGCCTCGTCGGACAAAGGAGACGGAAACAAACGCCGCGTAGTTCTTTGCTGTTCTCGATACAGTGTGGGCCTGGCACCTGAGGTGCCAGGCCCACACTGTTTGTCAGTGGTGAACTCTAGGTTCAGCGCTCAACGATTGCGAGGACGTCGCGTGCGGAGAGGATCTGGTATTCCTTGCCTTCGTACTTGACCTCGGTACCACCGTAGCGCGAATAAATCACAACGTCGCCGACCTTCACGTCGACGGGAACGCGGTTTCCATTGTCATCAACGCGACCAGGGCCGACTGCGATAACTTCGCCTTCCTGTGGCTTTTCCTTGGCGGTATCCGGGATAACCAGGCCAGAGGCGGTGGTCTGAACTGCCTCGACCTGCTGGATAACAATACGGTCTTCGAGGGGCTTGATGGAGATCGACACTGTCGCTCCCTTTCTTCTTGAAAGTTTCCGTCATCCCTTCCCTGCCGTCGCGGGGGTCAGGGGCAGGATCGCTTCGCGGTTTTCACCGCTTCATGCATGAGCATATTCCGCCTCTGGCACTCGAGCAACCTGAGTGCCAAACAGTTCACTTTCAGCAGATTTCCCACCGCGCTTGTTCACCAAACCACCCACCTCCACCACCGCGCTTGTTCACCAATCCACCACCTCCACCACCGCGCTTGTTCAAGAAAAGCGACCAGTTCATGAGCGCGACCTCGTCCCCCACATCTAAAATCCACGCGCACTCACGCTGAACAAGCGCACTCAATCGTGGAAAGCGAATGCCCAACGATCTGCGTAAACGTTGAACAAGCGCGGTCCGTGGCAGAATCGGAGGGTGAATTCTTCCCTCGATCCTGTTCTGACGCGCGAGGGGTGGGACCTGCTTACCCGCCTGCAGGCCCTCCCGCACACAACAGAAGCAGACCAGGCACACTTGAACGCGCTCTTACGGAAAGAAGGGATCGAGCCGGCGCTCGTGTCAGCGCTCCTCACCCAATTGGATCTGCGCGTTCACGCTCACACGAAGTTCGGCGAATTTGCCAACCATATGATTTTCACGCGCGACGGGCTGGAGCAGGCAACGCGCCTCAATGTCGCCGCACACCACGCTGGGCGGTTTCGGGACAGCGGAGCAACCTACGTCGCAGACCTCGGATGTGGGATTGGTAGTGACTCGCTGGCGATTGCCGGCCTGGGATTAAAAACGCTCAGCGTCGACCTGAATCCCGATGCCGTCGCATGCGCAGCAACCAACCTGCGCGATTTCCCGGACAGCGACGTGTTGCTTGGGAATGTCCTGGATCTTGACATTCATGAGCTTGCCGACCGTGGCGTTGACGCCATCTTCGCTGATCCTGCACGACGCACCGGAGCAAAACGCGGATCCAGGCGTCTCATGAATCCTGAATCCTGGTCTCCCTCACTTTCAACGGTACTGGGCTGGCGCGAGGCAATTCCCCGCGTTGGCATCAAAGTCGCGCCCGGAATCACCTATTCGGCTCTGCCTGAAGACGCGTGCGTGCAGTGGACAAGCGTCGATGGATCCATAGTCGAGGCGGCAATTTGGACTGGCCCGCTCGCCCACGATGGCTCGGGTCGGGTTGCGTGCGTCATCAAGGGATCGCGGACGTTCACCTTGCGCGCAATTCACGAGGCCCCAGCAAACGCTCCACTTATCCCAACCCCCGTCGGGAAGCTGGCGGATTACTTGGGTGAACCCGACGATGCAGTGATTCGAGCCGGGCTCATTTCAACGCTCGCCGACCAGTTGGATGCACACCTGATCTCTGAGTCGATCGCGTATGTGAGTGCGACTGAAGCAACGCCGAGCGAATTCATCCGCTGGTTCAAGGTCGAAGATGTCGTCACGTTGAAACCGAAAACAATTTCCGCCGCTCTTCGAGGCCTTGGCATCGGACGCATTGAAGTCAAGAAGCGAGGCACCGACATTGACCCTGCGACACTGAGGCGTTCACTCAAGCTCTCAGGCGATAAGGACGGCGTCGTCATTGCCACGCGCATCGAGGGACGTCACCGCGCGATCATTGCAACGCGTATCAGCTGATCCGCGCACACATGCGCAGTGATGTGACGGTAAGCGGCCTCGTCAATTAACTTCTTCGCCCCACCGACGCGCCAACCTGAACGGTGAAGGAGCACAGCCACGCCCCACACAAACGGTGAACAAGCGCGGTGGTGATTAGGCGCAACCGATAGCAAAGAGGAAGATCAGGCGCTAGGCAACATTGACGTCTGCGTCAGAGGCATGCCCGAATCTGGCGAGAAATTCCAATCCGACGGAGCAACACCTGCGCGAACAAGCTCCGACCCCATCGCAGCGATCTGCGCACCGTTATCCGTGCAGAAACGCAACGGGGGCAGGCGAACCTCAAGCCCAGAAGCCTCAGCACGCTCAGCAAGAAGCGCACGCAGACGAGAGTTCGCAGAAAAACCGCCACCCACAACGATCGTCTGGCACCCCGTGTCCAACGCCGCGCGCACTGCTTTAGCGGTCAGAGAGTCATTCACTGCCTCAGAGAAGCCTGCGCACACGTCTTCAGGGTTCACAGCTTCACCGCGAGCCTCGGTACCCTCTACGTAGCGAGCAACAGCGGTCTTCAGACCGGAAAAGCTGAAATCGTACTTGTGACGCTCTTTATCCTTGCCACCGGACAAACCGCGCGGGAACTTAATGGCATTCACGTCGCCAGTCTGAGAAAGTCGATCAACGTGCGGCCCACCCGGGTAAGGCAGACCAAGCAGGCGCCCCACCTTATCGAAGGCTTCGCCGGCAGCGTCGTCAAGCGTGCCACCCAGTTCTTGAACGTCGGTCGCAATGTCGTTAACCAGCAGAATATTCGAGTGGCCACCGGAAACAACCAGACCGATAAAGCGCTCAGGGAGCGGGCCGTCAGCAAGCTTATCGACAGCAAGATGGCCGATCACGTGGTTCACACCGTACAGAGGCTTACCAAGGGACGAGGCAAGCGCCTTCGCAGCACAAATACCGACCGTCAAAGAACCAACGAGGCCCGGGCCAGCAGCAACAGCAATCGCATCCACGTCATCAAGGGTCACGCCAGCTTCATCAAGCGCCGCATTCAGGGTCGGGATAAACGATTCAAGGTGAGCGCGCGACGCAATTTCCGGGATGATACCACCGTAGCGGGCATACTGATCCATCGATGTGGCCGTGCGGTCGACGAGCAGTTCGCACCCGCGCACAAGACCAATGCCAGTTTCATCGCAGGTGGATTCGATTCCGAGGATGAGTGATTCCTTCACCCTTCCAGTTTATGCCGGCAAGGAACGAGGCCGTGAATCCAAATGTGTGACATCCGTGCCGTGGCACGGACCGGCATCACTTTGAGTTTTCTGCGGCGTCAATCATCCTTCGATGGAGTCCGCTTGTTGGCAACGATCATCGCAACACCTGCAACGGTGAAGGCAAGAAGCGACCAGGGGAATGCTTTATCCGAGATGACCTTGATTGTATCCGAGCCGAACATCAAGCCAAGGAGAAGCAGGATTGACAGGATCGCGAAGACAATCATTGCTCCGATAGCTACTGATGATGAAACCCAGTAGCGACGAGTGTGAGTGTTCGGGCCTGTTTCGTCGAATTTCTCCATTGAAATCACCTTCCACATCGACGCCGAACAGTGGCGCTGACCAGCAATTTTACGTGCTCTTATTCTAGCCTCTTCTGCATTGAGTAGTCGGCGAGATAAGGTCATCCATCCGCAGTTCGACGCTTGATCCCAAGTCGAATTCGGTGAACATGCGCGCCCGACGGTTCAACATCAACACAGGCACGCTCCCCAGAAGAAAGAAACTACCAATCCAACTTCTGGGGAGCGTGTGCTTCAGGGTTTGAGGCTGTTTCAGTAGAGTTAGTGACGCTTGCGGGCTAGCACGAGCATTGTTCCGGCCCCCAGCAGAACGGTACCGAGAAGTGCAGGCAGATCATTTGCACCAGTCTTGGCAAGCTGCTTGTGTGGCTTCGATGCAGGGGCAGGAGCGTCCCCACATTTCACCGGAATCGTCAAACCGGCAGACGCTTCAACGACCGGACCGAAATCAGTCTCGACAACAACCGGAGTTGCCACGATTTCTCCGGATTCCTTACCCTCACAGGCACCATTTGCAACAACAGAAACAGTCGCACGTCCCGCACCATCGGTAGTGATCACGGAACTTTCATCTGAAGAGTGTGCTTCGACGAGCGAATTATCAACATTTTCTTCGGAAGCCTCCCCTCCAATCGCGACTCGCACCTTCTTTGTGATCGAAGGACCTTCAGAGAAGGATAGCCCGCGCAGAGCAATGTCAACTGTGGCACCATTCTCAACGGGCCCCTCAGGGAGGGTGATGCCGATAGAGGACTTCAGTGCACGCGGAGCCGCATTCTTATTCGAATGCTCACCGAGGTACTCATTGAACTTATCCCGATCCAAATAGCCACTATTCATAAAGGCGCCCTTCTTAAACGCATCAAAGGAATCGCCGCCCGTCAGGATGTAAGAATTCGATCCGATCGTGTATTCCGTTGTGTCATTAAGAGGCTCGCCATTGATGGTCACTGAGGTGATACGGTGTCCCACCTCAGCTAGAGGATCATAGGTGTAGTGAACGTTAGAAGAAAGGTTGAGCTTGAGAAGCGGTCGAGAATTCTGCTCTGAGAGAGCCTTCCACTGCTGCTCGAGCGCAAGTTTGAAATCTGCACCTGTCAGTGTCACATAGCCGAGTTCGTTCGACCACGGCAAGACATCATATGTTTGCTTGTAGGTAATTTCCCCTGCTTCGTTCGGAACTAGATCCGCACGCAAGTCACCGGCAACGACGACACCGATATCTACGCCCTTACCCGAAGTGGTCGTGATCTTATCCTTGAACATGTCAGCGACGAAATCGCCGAGGCTCGATTCGATACCACGGTTTGAGCCAGCAACCGGATCCTTGTCGGGAGCAGCGAAAACTCCTCGATTGAAACGCTGTTGATAGCCGGTACCTACAACGCGATTGCCCGCTTGTTCGGACTTGCTAACAGCGTCGTCAACGATTGCCTGTGTCACTGCGTCATCTCCACAATCAGCGACTGTTGCAGCGGAGATGATCTGAGCGTCTGCCTTGACTACCTTATTATTCGCAGTGTCGTAGCTGATACGAATCAGACCGAGGTTGTCTGTGTAGGAGCCCGAAGCAACGCCAGCAAGCAGCGAGTTCTGAGAGTCAAGTTTCTCTGCAGAGTCAACCTTGTCGAACTCGTAGGGGACGTGCGTGTCACCACCCATGATGCCATCAACGTCAGCAGACACCTTCGGATAGTTGTTTTTCACATCATCATCAAGCATGGCGATGACAACCTGTGCGTCCCCATCAGACTTGAGCGAAGCAGCAAGGTTATTGATCTTCTCGATCGGATTCGTGAACGTGAGCCCATCGGTTACCCCTGGGCTCAGCTTGGAAGGAACATCCTCAGCAATGGCACCGATGAACGCGACCTTGACGCCCGCCGGAGAATCCCAGACCTTGTAGTCACCGAGATAGGGTTTCGTTCCTGAATCCCAAGTCCCCATTCCCTGAACGTTGGCCCCAAGATAAGGGAATCCCACCTGAACGTATTCAGCGGGGTTCGAACCATCGACACGCTGTTTGAACACTGCTTGCCCCATGTCGAATTCGTGGTTGCCAATGGTAGAAGCGAGAGGATCAAGCGTATTGAGGGCCGCAATCGTCGGATTGTCCTTCAATGAACCAGAGGTGTAGGGAGAGGCTCCGATATTGTCACCAAGCAGAGTAAAAGAGGAGTTCGGGTTATCGGTGCGTGCTTTCTTCAGGTAGCAACTCATCGCCGAAAGCCCGGCCTCTGTGACTTTTCCTGATTTGTCCTTCACTTGCTCGATATGCCCATGAACGTCAGTGAGGGTGTAGAGGTTGAGCATGACAATGTCTCCCCCTGCGCGTGCTGGCTGAGGAGCTGATTCTGTTTCAGAAGAGGTGACTAAAGCACCAGAGTCAGACTTCTCTTCTGCTGGGGTATCCGGCTTCCCAGATTCGGGCGCAACAGGGAGCACATTATCTTCAGAAAGAACAGGGCTTATGCTTTCTTCAGTCTTCGCCGGACTTTCAGGCACCTCAGCATTGGGGGTAGCCTGCGCAGCAAGTGGAACTAAGACAAGCACCACGCTGGCACATCCGCTGATCAACGCTTTCGTACGAGTTCTCATATGCTTTCCTTCTTCGTGTGGCTCGCATCTTCACGAGCCTCTCTGTGTTGTATGAGCAAATGCCCAGGGATTGAAGTATGCGCTACTGCAAGCAAAGGTGAAAGGTATATTCTCGCGAGTTAGAAATAGGTGGCTGATCGAACTGTTGAAACATCCGGAATACACAGACCTGCAGTTAAAGAAATAGGCAAATAGAAAGGGATAATGTGGCTGCTTCCGATTCATAGCGGCTCATGCTCACAGACAACCTCTTGAACTGTGGGCAAGGCAAAATGCACGCTGAAATCCTCTCGATTATCATGTCGCTCCCTTACGAAAGCAACTGATTTGATACGTAAGTGTTACCTTACTCACCACCTGTGAGGGTAGCAATAACTCGCTTGCTAGTGAATAACAATCGATGCCCGCACACATCCACTCCTCAACCTCCCTCTTGGTAATGTATGCAAACATAAATGAAAGCGGGGTCCCGGTGGTTTTCCACCGGGACCCCGCGAAGGCCACAAGCCGGATCAGATGCCCTTCAGGGCAGCCTTTCCGAGCTGACGGTTCAGCGTGGAGATGACATCAAGCGGGATCTGCTTCGGGCAAACCGCAGCACACTCACCGATGTTGGTGCAGGAGCCGAAGCCCTCTTCATCCATTTGGTTGAGCATGTTGACAACGCGCTTGTAGTTCTCCGGCTTGCCCTGGGGCAGAAGCTGGAGGTGTGTCACCTTAGCCGAGGTGAACAGCATCGCCGAAGCGTTCGGGCAGGCTGCCACGCAAGCACCACAGCCGATGCATGCAGCCGCTTCGAATGCGCGGTCTGCGTCCTGCTTCGGGACCGGGGTTGCGTGAGCATCCGGGGCTGCACCAGTGTTGACTGAAATGTAGCCACCAGCCTGAATGATGCGGTCCAGTGCGGAACGGTTGACAACCAGATCCTTGATGACCGGGAATGCTTCTGCACGCCACGGCTCAATGGTGATGGTGTCACCGTCATGGAAAGTACGCATGTGAAGCTGGCAGGTCGTGGTGACCTCTGGGCCGTGGGCAATGCCGTTGATGACAATGCCACACTGACCGCAGATGCCTTCACGGCAGTCAGAATCGAATGCGATGGGTTCTTCACCACGTGCGAAGAGTTCCTCATTGAGGACGTCGAGCATTTCAAGGAAGGACGACTCCTCGGAGATTCCCTTCACCTGGTACTCGTGCATCGCGCCACGGTCCTCGGGACCATCTTGGCGCCAGATCTTCAGTGTCAGGTTCACTTGTAGCTCCGCTGCTTCAGCTCGATGTTGTTGTAAATGAGGTCTTCCTTGTGGAGGATCGGTGGCTGATCTTCGCCACCCCACTCCCACGCGGCGACGTACAGGAACTTGTCGTCATCACGAAGCGCTTCACCTTCAGGGGTCTGTGACTCAGCGCGGAAGTGGCCGCCACAGGATTCCTCGCGGTGAAGAGCGTCGATGCACATGAGTTCACCAAGCTCCATGAAGTCGGCAACGCGACCAGCCTTTTCGAGGGACTGGTTGAGTTCACCAATGGACTTGCCGGGAACGCGAACGTTCTGCCAGTACTCTTTGCGAAGTTCGCGGATCATACCGATTGCCTTCTTCAGGCCTTCCTCGGTGCGCTCCATACCGCAGTATTCCCACATGATGTGGCCGAGTTCCTTGTGGAAGGAATCAACCGAGCGGGAACCGTTGATCGACATCAGGGTATCGATGCGCTTCTGAGCCGTCGAGAGAGCTTCGACAACGTCAGCGGACGATTCGTCCAGCTTCGGCAGGTTGAAGCACTTGGAGAGGTAATCGTTGATTGTGTTCGGCAGGACGAAGTAGCCATCCGACAGACCCTGCATGAGCGCGGATGCACCCAGGCGGTTGGCGCCGTGGTCGGAGAAGTTTGCTTCGCCAGCAACGTACAGACCGGGAAGGTTGGACTCGAGATCGTAGTCAACCCACAGCCCGCCCATGGTGTAGTGGACTGCCGGGTAGATGCGCATCGGCACCTCGTACGGGTTGTCGCCCGTAATGCGCTCGTACATATCGAACAGGTTGCCGTACTTCGCGGAGACAGCGGCCTCGCCCATGCGCTCGATCGCATCGGCGAAGTCGAGGTAGACGCCACGGGCGACGCCGGCGATCTTCGGGCCAACGCCACGACCTTCGTCACACATGTTCTTTGCCTGACGCGATGCGATATCGCGGGGAACCAGGTTACCGAAGGACGGGTAGATGCGCTCCAGGTAGTAGTCGCGATCCTCTTCGGGGATCTGACGCGGATCCTTTTCGCAGTCTTCAGCCTTCTTGGGAACCCAAATACGACCGTCGTTACGGAGGGACTCCGACATGAGGGTCAGCTTCGACTGCTGATCGCCGTGCTGCGGGATGCAGGTCGGGTGGATCTGCGTGAAGCAGGGGTTACCGAAGTAGGCACCCTTGCGGTATGCGCGCCAGATTGCGGTGGCGTTACAACCCATCGCGTTGGTCGACAGGAAGAAGACGTTGCCGTAACCACCGGTTGCCAGGACAACCGCGTCAGCGACGTAGGTTTCCAGCTTGCCGGTTGCCATGTCACGGGCGACGATGCCACGGGCGCGACCATCGGAAACGATGATCTCAACCATTTCGTGGCGCGAGTATTCCTTGACCGTGCCGGCTGCAACCTGACGTTCCAGCGCCTGGTAGGCGCCGATCAGGAGCTGCTGACCTGTCTGGCCACGCGCGTAGAACGTACGGGAGACCTGGACACCACCGAAGGAGCGGTTGTCGAGCAGACCACCGTATTCGCGTGCGAACGGAACGCCCTGTGCGACGCACTGGTCGATGATGTTCGCGCTGACCTCTGCCAGACGGTAGACGTTGGTTTCGCGGGCGCGGTAGTCACCACCCTTAACCGTGTCGTAGAAGAGGCGGTAGACGGAGTCATTGTCGTTGCGATAGTTCTTCGCAGCGTTGATACCACCCTGCGCAGCAATGGAGTGCGCGCGACGAGCGGAGTCCTGGTAGAAGAACACGTCAACGTTGTAGCCCATTTCGCCAAGCGAAGCGGCAGCAGCACCACCCGCAAGGCCGGTGCCAACGATGATGACACGGAGCTTACGACGGTTAGCCGGGTTCACCAGAGCGGCAGAGAACTTACGCTGTTCCCAGCATTCGGCGATCGGCACATCGAGAGGAGCCTTGGTGTCAGCGATCTTATCGCCTTCACGGTAGAGGCCCTTAATCAGGGTTTCAGTCATGAGTAATCAGCTTCCTCAAGAGATGATTCCGGCGGCGATTGCGATCGGAGGTGCCATGAACATCACGAAGATGATGGCGCCAACGAGGCCGGAGAGGACGATCATCGGCTTACGAGTCGCGGGGCGAACCCAACCGAGCGTCTGGAACATGGACCAGAAGCCGTGCGAAACGTGAATGCATGCAAGACCAACGAAGATTGCGTACACGATGACGAGCAGCGGCGAATTGAACGATGCAACCATGCGCTCGTAAGGCGTCGAATCAACGGTGAAGCCCGTGCGGACGGTACCGGTCGTGAAGTGCAGGATGTGGAAGATGAAGAGGAACAGGATCAGAACGCCGGACATGCGCATGGTGCGCGCAGCGTACGAATCGGTAACGGACTTCTTCACGACGTAGCGGGTCGAACGTGCGCGACGCGAACGCTTCCACGTGTATGCAGCTGCGTACAGATGGATGACAAGCATCAGGAGCATCGCGGCGCGGAAGACCCAGATAAATCCGCCGTGCGGGAAGATCGGCACGAAAGCCTCTTCCTTCAGCCAATGTGCGTAATGGTCATACGCTTCCTGACCGAGGAACATCTTGAGGTTGCCGTAGGAGTGGAACAGCAGGAAGAAGACGAAAATGAAGCCCGAGATGGCCATCAGCTGCTTAATAAAAACACTGGTGGTCCACGCGCGGCGCTTCTTCGTTGCGACATTTGTAGTGGCCATGTCCCAAGAATATCCACACGTCTTCGCGCATTTTAGGACCGTTGTCCGCCCTTGGTCCTAGACGAGCGTTTTGCCAGCGCAGTTTTCCGCGCAATTTAGCAAAATTCTAAGGGGCATCCTTGGCGTTTTGGGGGCTGGCTACGCGTGTGACAGAGGCATTTCAGGCGGGTGCTGACTGCCTTTTACCTAACCGTCCTGTTTCAAATTTCAGGCATATGACAGTTTTGCAAAACCCGTCGTAAAACGCAGGTGCGCGCCTACTTGGGTGCTCTCTTCCGCCACCGTCACGCTCGACGTTGAAGGGACGAGGCCGCCCACGCTTTCAATTCGTCAGCTCCAATCGCATGGCGATGCCGTCTTCGAGTGGATTCTTAAAATACCCCCTCAAGCGGTCCAGGACGATAAAACCTGAGCGTTCGTAGAGGCGTCGCGCAGCTTCATTCGACTCGCGAACTTCAAGGAACACGTAGTCCGCTCCAGCTTCACGTGCGCGAGATACCAGCAGGTCGAGGATCTGCTTACCCAGGCCCTGGCCTCGTAAATGGGGGAAAACGCCGATTGTCATAATGTCGGCGCCGTCGCCCACCACTTTCACTCCCCCGTAGCCGACAACCTGCAGGTCAGGGCCATCTGGGACCGCCGCCAGGTAGTAGGTGGAAAATGGGGAGGCCAGCTCGTCGGCGATCATTCCCCACGTCCACGGATCCAGCGGGAAAAGAGCTTCTTCAAGCGCAACCAGGATCTCTTCATCCCCCGGCTTTGCCTGATGGAACTCAAGCGGAGCGCCGGTCACATGCGTTCCATCGGCTGGCCGTGAATCTCAGGACGGCGCAGGTAAAGTGGCTCGGTGCCGAGGCGATCTTCTTCGCCCTTGGCCAAACGAGCAGAAACGATACGCGACAGAACTGCCGGATCTCCATCAACGATCGGCCCCTTACCCGCGGGGGCAAGGCAGTCGACGGAGTGAGCGGGAAGTTCACCCGCGCTGATGATCAGACCGTCCGCATCACGCATCGAGTTGAGCAGGCTCTGAGCCGTGCCGACCTCAAGGCGGCCGATCAAACGCACATCATCGGCACCTTCTGCGACGTAGTGTCCCCAGTACAGTTCCTTACGGCGCGCATCAGAAACGGCGTACACGTGGGTGTCCGGGGGAAGCAAGTCGAGTGCCTGGCGGGCAATGACATCCAAGCTTGAGGCTCCGTAGACGGGCGCGCCTGTCACGAGCGCAAACACTCGCGCGGAGACGAGGCCCGCGCGCAGACCGGTAAACGGTGCCGGCCCGGTACCAACCAGTACGCGTTCAATACCAGCGTCCTTCGCCTCGACCGGCAGACCGGCTTGATCGAGAGCCTCGCGGACAAGCTCGGTGATCGATTCCGCGTGGTGACGGGTCGATTCGTTGCGAGCGTGTCCCACCACGGTTCCGTCTTTCAAGAGAGAAATGATCGTGGCGGCGGAGGTATCAAGGCTCAGTTCAATCACAAGGGCAATCCTACTCGTCGGATCAGCGGGTCACGATGCGAGGTTCGGGAGCGGGCGGGTCCAAGAAACACGGGGCTTGCCAATCAGTCTTCGTCCAAGGTGGCAATCAGTTCGCTGGCGCGTGCCATGACTGCTTCGAGAACGCCATCCCAACGGGTGCCGTGCGGGTGGAGGGTAATGGTGCGCTTGCCGTCATCCATCGTTTCGAGGTCGATCGCGTCTCCGTCGTGGGCAGCTTCACCACCGGTCTTGCGCGTGACATCAATTTCGAGGCGCTCATCAGATAGGGATTCCGTCTTGCCTTCGCCCCATTCGACGACGGTCACGGACTCTGCCAGAGAAGAATCGAGGTCCAGGGTTTCGAGGTCTTCGAGGTCGCGGATACGGTAGGCGTCGGCGTGGATCAAGTCAGGACCGTCGCCGAGGTTCGGGTGAACGCGGGCCACGATGAATGTCGGGGATGCCACACGGCCTCGTACCCCGATGCCTTCGCCCAGGCCTTGAGTGAACGTCGTCTTGCCGGCGCCCAGACCGCCACGCAACATGATGAGATCGCCGGCGCGCAGGTTTTCACCCAAGGCGCGCCCGAGGCACCGCGTTTCATCAGCGGAAGCGGTCTCCAGCGATTGGGGTTCAGCGGTCATGAACGGTTCTCCTCACGTCGGGTCGTGCCAATATAGAGGCGCGGGATGCGCTCACCCAAGCGGGCAACGATTTCGTAGTTGATGGTGCCGGCTTGCCTTGCCCATTCATCAGCCAGTGGCGCGCCGGTGGCCGGGTCACCGAAAAGAATGACGCCGTCGCCAACCTGTGCGGGCGCGTTCTCGGTGCGGCCGGTGGGCAGACTCGCTTCACCCGATGCCGGGCCAAGGTCGATGATGAACTGGTCCATACACACTCGGCCCACAATATGCGTGCGAATCGGCTCCCTATCCGTGTTGACAAGGACGGGGGCGCCGTTCGATCCGGCGCGCAGAATACCGTCGGCATATCCGAGGGGCACCAGACCAACCCAGCGCCTCGAGGGTGAACGCCACGTGCCACCATATGAAGCGGGGGTGTCCTCTTCGATCACTTTGACACTGGTCAGTGGCGCTTGCAGGGTCATCGCGGGACGCAAGCCCAAGTCAGATGCGGACGCCACGGCGGAGTCGGGGCTCAGTCCGTACATACCGATGCCGGCGCGCACCATGTCGTAGTGCGCTTCGGGATGCCAGAGGATGCCTGATGTGGCACTCAGGTGGCGAAGTTCCGGCCTAATTCCAGCCTGCGCCAGAATCGTGCAACCGGCCTCGAAAAATCGAACATGCGAGGCGGTCGACGCATTACCCTCGTCGCTGGGGTCGTCCGCGCGCGACAGGTGACTCCACGCGCCGATCACCTCGACAAGACCCTCGTCGCGGGCCATTCGCACTGCCGAAGCGAGTGCTGGCAAATCCGCGAGCGTCGAACCCGCGCGCGACATGCCCGTATCGATTTTCACGTGAATGCGCGCCTTCTTACCAGTTTCGCGTGCAGCCGCGCAGATCTGGGCCAGCACCCAGGTCCACGACACCGACAGATCCAAGTCTGCTTCGAGTGCCTGTGCCCAGTCAGCTCCCGAGGGGGCAATCCAGGTCAGAATCGGCGCTTTCTCACGTACTACTCCAGCTTCGTCGAGCGCGTATCGCAGAGCGAGTGCTTCACCGAGTTGCGCGACACCGAGCCACGAGGCTCCTGCTTCAAGCGCAGTCATCGCAACGGGAAGAATTCCATGCCCGTAGGCGTCTGCCTTGACAACTGCCATCTGAATGGCCGTCGGCGCAGATTGTTTCAGCACCGCCAGATTGTCGGCAATGGCGCTGAGGTCAACGACAGCGCGCGCCGGGTACTGGGCGAAAGCGGAAGATTCTTCGTTCATCACGCTTCTAGTATCGCACCGGTGTACAAGCGCGCATTACGGAGGGGCATCATCGTCGCTCCCATCTTCAGATTCGCGCGTCTCCCACCGCGCTTGTTCACCAAACCGACCGCGCTTGTTCACCGTTTACTCGTCAAACAACACCGCGCTTGTTGAAGAAAACAGCTGGTCAGAAACAATTTGTTGAAACGGAGCGCTGAACAAGCGCAGTAAAAATCAGACGAGCAGCTCCCCGATCACGCTCGACACGCATCTTGCAATCTGGATTGCGGTCACCGGGCCACCGCTCACACTCACCTTCGACGCAGCGCGTTCGCCGGCACGCGCGTGAACAAGCGCGCCCGCAGCCAGAGCTTCAACAAGCGAAGTAGTTGATGAGCCTCGTTCATTCTTCGCACCCCACTGAGCCGCAAAGCCTGCGAGCACGCCCGCCAGCACATCACCACTTCCTGCGACTCCAGCCCAGCCACTCCCTCGCGGAACAGCAACGATTTCACCGTGCGGTGTTGAAAGAATGCACGAGGCTCCTTTCAGCAACACGTTTGCTCCACTGAGCTTCGCAAGAAGACGTGCTGCCTCTACCGGGCACTGCTCAACCCACCAGCGGGGGCGCTTCTGACCCCATTGGCTGAACATAGCCTCGGCTTCGCCTGCGTGAGGGGTAAGGAGCACCCGCTCCAAACCTCCCATCGTCGCCACTTCTCGGACAAAGGACAGCGCACCAGCATCGACAATCAGGGGAAGATGCGAGGCAACGCAGAACTGCGCCAGCTCAAGCGCGTTCACACGCGTGTCATCATCCATTCCCGGACCAACCAGACCCGCCTGGATTCGACCACCGACACCAACGATCCCCGGCTCGCGCGTCAGCACCAGGTCAAGGACTCGTTCGGGCGCATCCAGACGCACCATGCCCACACCGGAATAGCTGGCACCCAGACAAGTCAGGATCCCTGCTCCGGGGTAAGTTTCCGAGCCGGCTACCAAGCCTGCGACTCCGCGCGTGTACTTGTGGTCTGCCCAATCGGGGCGAATGACCGTGCGGGCAATATCCTGGTCGCTCACGACTCGAACGTCTGATTCTTGAGCGTTAAAACCCAGCGGAACACACTGCAGAGTCCCCGCGTAATAGGCGGAGGGAGGGAGGACGAGTGGTGTCTTCACCAATCCCATAGTGACGGTCGTTGTCGCAGACACTACGGGCCCAGTCACTTCCCCATCATCTGAGAACTGCCCGGAAGGTACGTCGACTGCGACGACCTTCACTCCCCGCGCTTGTTGAAGCTGGGCAAGCTCATCGATGAACGAGCGTGTCGGTTCCCGAAGCTCGCCTGACGCGCCAATGCCAAGAATTCCATCGATCCAGATAGGAGCTTCCAAAGCCGTGGCAATGCTTGAAATGTCAGTGAGCGCCCACACCTTCGACCGCGCTTGTTCACCGTCAGCGCCACCGATTGGATCCTGCTGATCGGCAAGCTTTTCCTGAACAAGCGCGTAAGCATCAAGAACCTGCACACCTGCCTCAAGCGCAACTGATCGGCCTCGTGAATGAGACTTCGGAGCAAGAAGCAGAGCCGAGCAGGAAAACCCCTGTTCAGCTAGGTAGGCGAGCGTATACAGAGCATCGCCTCCGTTGTCCCCGCCTCCAATAAGCGCGCACACACGAGGAAGCGTCAGACAATCGTCGCTTTCAACGCGTTCGGGTGAAAAGGCGGGTGAACGGTGAACAAGCGCAGTCGCATACACTCCTGAAGCGTGAACAAGCGCGCTTCTCGCGGTGGCGTCATCGTGAACAAGCGCGGTCACGGCTTCAGCTACTGCGTGCGCCGCTCGCTTCATTAACCAATCCGGATCGCTATCTCTTGCATCTGTGTGGCGTGCTAAAAAGTCAGCCTCAATGGCACGCGCAGTCGCGCGATCGTTCACGAAGATCATGCAGTGATAGTGTCACCCCTTTGGGTACGCATCAACCTATTGCGCGGATTGTCGTGGTTTCTTCACTCTCAGGGGTCGGCGCCGCGCGGTGAACAAGCGCGCACACGTGAGGAAGCGTCAGACAATCGTCGCTTTCAACGCGTCCGGGCGAAAAGGCGGATGAACGGTGAACAAGCGTAGTCGCATACACCCTCAAACGGTGAACAAGCGCAGTCGCATACACCCCTGAACCGTGAACAAGCGCAGTCGCATACACCCCTGAACCGTGAACAAGCGCGGTAGTAGAAGACCGGGGGATGTGCGCCAAGCGCGGACGAACAACACCTCAGGCGACGTCGAGCCCCTTAGCGACACCCGCAAGCACAGCGCCCGCGATAACCAGGGCGACGCCGATGACCGTCCAACGCAGTTCCCTGCCCGTGCGGTGTTCACCCAGCCAGAGGATACCGAGAGGAGTCGAAATCAGAATGCCCAGCTGGGACAGCGTAAAACCGGTCGCGACACCTACGCGTCCAGCGCCGACCTGGAGCAGGACGACGGCGGCACCCCACATCAGGCCAAGTGCCGTCATTTGCGCCATCGGGACACTCACTAGCTTCGGAGCCTCGTCCCCCTTCCGGCGCGCGTCGACGGCGTACGCGATCAGGGCAATAAGGAAGTAGCCCGTCGCCTGTGGCAACAGGATCGACGGCCCGTCAAGGCCGAATGCACGACCGATCAGCACGTAGCTTGAAAAAGCGAAGGTCGATGTGACCAGCAGGCGCGTCCCTCGCGCCCAGTCCAGGTTCTTCGTATCGGAGCCTTCCTCGGTGCGCGACACGAACCAAATACCCAGAATGAGGACGATAATCGCAACCACGCCTACCGGGAGCGCCCCACCGTGACGCCATTCGCCGAACAGAAGAACACCACCCAGCGAGATTGCCGCTAACTGCCCGCCCGTCGACACCGGCATCGTGCGCGAAACACCCAGCACGTTGAAAGCCGCGACCTGGTCCACCAAACCCCAGCCGACGATCAAGCCGGTGACGAAAGCGACGATTACATCGCGCACATTCCACTCGACCCCCAGGAAGGGCGTGACCGCGAGCGCGAGAACAAAACCACCCGTCGTCAAACCGAGAACACGCTGCTGGTCAGTTGTTTGAACCGCTCCGGTGAGGGTGGTTTGAAGGCCAAACAAAATCGATGGGACGAGCGCCCAGAGAATGTCGATCACGATAATCTCAATCCTGTTTTTGGTGTACGAGGCCGGGCTCGCATACTCGGTCAACAAGCGGATACAGCCCGATGGTAGTGGGGTTTGTCCCGCGAAAGCGAAATCGCCCGTATGAAACGAATCCTGCGTCTGCCACGACGTGTGGCAGACGCAGGAAAAGTCCAATCAGGGATGTTTACTCAACGGTCACAGACTTAGCGAGGTTGCGTGGTTGATCGACATCAAGGCCCTTCACGGTTGCGAGTTCGCAGGCGAAGATCTGCAGTGGGACAACCGTTAACAGGGGTGCGTACAGCGTCGGGATCGGAGGAATCCTGAACACGATTTCAGCGAATTCGTCGACGGAGGTGTCGCCTTCCTCAGCGATGACGATGGTCTTTGCACCGCGAGCGCGAACTTCCTGGATGTTTGCTAGAACCTTGTTGTGTAGTTCAGGACGACGCGGGGTCGGAACAACGATGATGACCGGCTGGCCTTCGTCGACCAGTGCGATCGGGCCGTGCTTGAGTTCACCGGCCGCGAAGCCTTCTGCGTGGATGTAGCAGATTTCCTTGAGCTTCAGGGCGCCTTCAAGGGCTACCGGGTATCCGACGTGGCGACCGAGGTAGATGACGGACGTCGTGTCTTTCATGGTGCGAGCAAACTGTCGGACAGCCTCGCCCTGGTCGAGGACCTTCTGGATCTTCTCCGGCGCTTCAGCCAGTTTTTCCATATAGTCGATGATCTCGTCGGAGTATTTGTTGCCACGCACCTGGGCAAGGTATAGGCCAAGGATGAAGCAGGCGGTGACCTGAGACGTGAACGCCTTGGTAGAGGCGACAGCGATTTCCGGGCCCGCGTGGGTCAGCAGAACCGCGTCGGACTCACGCGAAATGGTCGAGCCCGGAGTGTTCACGATTGCCACGACCTTCGCGCCCTGCTCGCGAGCGTGACGGATCGCCTGGATCGTGTCCATGGTTTCACCGGACTGCGAGATGGCCACGACCAGTGTCTTTTCGGTGACGACCGGGTCGCGGTAGCGGAACTCAGAGGAAAGCTCGACCTCGACGGGGATACGGCACCAGTGTTCGATCGCGTACTTGGCGACCTGACCGGCGTAAGACGCTGTGCCGCAACCGATCATGACGATCTTGTCGACGCCACGCAGGATGTACTCGGGGATACGGACCTCGTCGAGTGCAAGGTGACCGGTGGAATCAATACGGTCTTCCAAGGTTTCACGAACGCCACGAGGCTGCTCGTGAATTTCCTTTTCCATGAAGGTCGGCCAGCCGTCCTTTGTCGCGCGATCCGAAGTGAAGTCAACTTCGTATTCCTTGAGCGGAACAACATTCCCATCGTGGCCAAGAACAGTCACGCCACGAGCCGTGACAACAGCCATCTGATCCTGATCGATCTCGACAGCGCGATTCGTGTGCTCGATGAATGCCAAAACGTCAGAACCAAGGAAGTTTTCGCCGTCGCCCAAACCAACAACCAAAGGCGAAGAACGGCGTGCCGCAAGAATAACCTCCGGCGCATCGGCCGCGACGAGGAGCAGTGTGAATGTGCCCTGTAGGCGCTCAGTAACAGCGCGCATTGCAGTAATCAGGCGACGAACAGCATCTTCGCCAGCGTGCACTCCGGCAAGAGAGCCGACCCACTGCCCAGCGGTTCCGGCCTCGTACATCTTGGCAATCAGGTGGACGACAACCTCAGTATCCGTATCGGACACAAAGGTGACGCCATCGGCGCGAAGTTCGGCGCGCAACGCGTCAGCATTTTCGATGATGCCATTGTGCACCAGAGCGAAACGACCATCTGCAGACGAATGCGGGTGAGCATTCGCAACAGTCGGACGACCGTGCGTCGCCCAACGAGTATGACCGATTGCAGCGACAGCATCGGCAGGCTTCTGGACCTCGATCTCATCAGCAAGGTTCGCGAGCTTACCAACCGCGCGAATTACCTTCAGGCCGTCCGGAGTTGACAGAGCCAAACCCGCAGAGTCGTATCCGCGGTATTCCAAGCGAGCGAGGCCCCCCATGACGACCTCACGCGAACGAGCCGACGGGGTACAACCAATATGTCCAACAATTCCACACATGCAAACAATTCCAACACATCGAACAGAGTTGCGCTCATCGCCTTGCCCACGTCCGTCAGATACCCGCCATTCTTCACACTTTTGACTCAAAGGTGCATTCGAACAAGCGAGTGCGAGACAATGCCATCGTGACTTCCCACAATGCACACGCTTACTCTGCGATCTCCCCTTTTACGCGCATTGAACGCGCCGATTGGGATAGGTTGGTCGACCACACTCCCCTGCCATTGACCCAAGAAGACATCACCAGGATCGCTTCCTTAGGCGACCCCATCGACATGAGCGAAGTCGACGCGATTTATCGCCCTTTGTCTGCGCTCCTTCAGCTGTACGTTGACGGCAGGCGACGCACCGCCCGCGAGCGCGCCACCTTCCTCGGCGAGCAAGCGCCCACACCCACCCCTTTCGTCATCGGAATTGCCGGCTCGGTGGCCGTTGGAAAGTCAACCGTCGCCCGCCTTCTGCAACTTCTGCTCCAGCGTTGGGAGCACACCCCGCGCGTCGACCTAGTGACAACCGACGGCTTCCTCTATCCGAACGCCGTGCTCGAAGAAAAGGGCATCATGGCACGCAAGGGCTTCCCGGAGTCCTACGACCGTCAGGCTCTGCTGAGTTTCTTGGCCGCCGTGAAGTCGGGGGCGCCAGACGTCACTGCTCCCGTGTACTCGCATGTCGTCTACGACATTGTCCCGGGCAAAATCCTCCACGTCGAGGCTCCCGACATTCTGATCGTCGAGGGCGTGAACGTTCTGCAACCCCCGCGCCTGCACCCTGGGGCGCTCGGTGTTTCCGTGTCTGACTACTTCGACTTCTCGATCTACGTCGATGCTAAAGAATCCGACATCGAGCAGTGGTATGTCGACCGGTTCCTCACTCTTCGTCAGACTGCCTTCTCGCGTGAAGACTCCTTCTTCCGCACTTACGCCAGTTTGACGGACACGGAGGCCGAAACGACGGCGCGCATGGTCTGGTCGGCAATCAACTTGCCAAACCTGCGCGAAAACATCGCCCCCACTCGTGAACGCGCCACGATGATCTTCCACAAAGACCAGGATCACCGCGTCGATTCGCTGCTATTACGTAAGGACTAGCGACCGGCTTTCCCAGTTCGCATCAGGGGCGACGAGGCTCCCTCTAGAACTCTGAACGCCTCTGGCGGTGAACACAAAGCTCAACGGGCTCGGTAGAGGATACCCCTACCAAGCCCGTTGAATGTCTCAGTCGCACCCCTAAGCGGGTGCCTCGTATCAGATCGCCAAGTTTTCCTTCACCACGTCAGCGAGTGACGCTGCTACAGAATCAGCCTGTTCCTGGGTGGCGGCCTCAACCATGACGCGCACCAACGGCTCGGTGCCCGACGGGCGAAGAAGAACACGACCGGTATCGCCGAGCTGCGCTTCACCAGCCTTGACAGCCGCCGCAACAGCTTCGTTCGTCGCTGCACCGCTACGGTCAACCCCGCCCACATTGATGAGGGTCTGCGGCAAGCGCTCAACAAACGCAGTCAGATCCGCCAGGGAGCGACCGGATTCCTTCACCATACGAGCAACCAGCAGGGACGATAGAATCCCGTCACCCGTCGTCGCATGGTCGAGGTCAATAATGTGGCCGGACTGTTCGCCACCCAGCACATAGTTGGAGGCGCGCATTTCTTCGAGCACGTAGCGGTCGCCGACTGCGGTCTGAACCGTCTTAATGCCCTTGTCACGCATCGCGAGAATCAGACCGAGGTTCGACATCACGGTCACGACAAGGGTGTCTCCCTTGAGCTTGCCACGCTCACGCGCATCCACCGCGAGCGCGCCCATGATCTTGTCACCGTCGATCAGGTTGCCTTCAGCATCGACTGCTAAGCAACGGTCTGCGTCACCATCGTAAGCGACACCAAGGTCTGCCTTGTGCTCGACGACGGCCTTCTGCAGGCCTTCAGGGTGGGTTGAACCAGCATTGAGGTTGATATTACGGCCGTCGGGCTCAGCGTTGATGACGATGACCTCGGCACCCGCTTCACGTAACGCTAGCGGACCGAGCTCGAAGGCGGCACCATTAGCGCAGTCAACGACGATCGTCAGACCCTTCAGGTCCGCGTTCACGGACTTCACCAAATGGTCAACGTACAGGCGCTTCGCCTTCTCATGTTGCGCGTCGACCTCACCGACGCCGTCGCCGGTCGGGCGGTCCCACTCGGTTCCGATCAGCGCTTCAATCTCATCTTCAACCGCGTCGGGGAGCTTGTAGCCACCGTGCGCGAAGAACTTAATGCCATTGTCAGGCATCGGGTTGTGCGACGCCGAGATCATGACACCCAAGTCAATGTCGTTCTGCGAAGCAGTCAGGTAGGCAACGGTCGGAGTCGTCACAACGCCAAGAAGAGTCACGTCCATGCCTGCGCTTGCAAGCCCGGCAGCCAGAGCGTGCTCAAGGAACTCACCCGAAATGCGCGTATCTCGACCAATGACGACACGCGCTTTCGTCCCATCACTGCGGACCGCACCAAAGTGGCGAGCAGCAGCTTCACCGATCTTCAGCGCCAGGTCAGCCGTAATATCAACATTCGCGAGGCCACGGACACCGTCGGTGCCAAACAATCGTGCCATTTCAGTTCCTTCATTCACGCCGGCATCGTGCCGGAAAGCGTTGTGTCACTTGTTCCCTAGCGTACTCGTGGCCCCGGCGAGTTCGGTTCTTCTGCGACCCCGTCTGTCACTTTGCGAGAATTTCCACCCTCTGGTATTTCCGGTATCGCAAAGGACCACGAAGCCCAAACCCCGCTCTTCCCACCGCGCTTGTTCAGCACCAAGACCACAAAAGCAGCGCGCTTGTTCACCACCGGCACCCAAAAAAGACCGCGCTTGTTCAGTGCGAGGGGGTTAATAGACAAAAATCGTTGCTTAAGATCGGTGTTTTCAGTGATTTGACGGGGGAAAGTCGGTGTGATTAGGGCGGTTGCGGTGAATTGTGTTGCTTCCTTGATCTGAGCCCGGTTATGTGCATGGGGTGAAACAACGTAGTACACGCTCCCGTTTATGCCCGATCTGCAATCAGCCCATGAAGAAAAATGGCAAGAACCCTTCCGGAAGCCAGCGTTGGTATTGCACCGAATGTAAATACAGTTATACCAGCCGTAACCAGCGCCAACACCGCAACAAACAGTTTCGAGACTTCCTCGAGTTTGTGACCGATACTGTACCTAAACGGCGCCTGACCAACTCAGCGAGGACCTGGGATAGGGTGCATGTGTGGTGCTGGGACACGGCCCCGATCTGGCAGGTCACCGGAGAGGTCTATGACCAGATCTTTATCGACGGGACCTATATAGGCTACGGCTGGTGCATCCTCACTGCTACCACCGCCCATGGGATCGTCGCCTACCAGCTGTGTGCCAAGGAATCCAAAGCTGCCTACACAGCCCTGCTCGAGAAAATCCCGGCACCATTAGTGGTGACTACCGACGGCGACAAAGGCGCCCTCGCAGCGATCACAGCATGCTGGCCTACCACCCATATACAACGTTGCCTAGTCCACATCCAACGCAACATCCGCCGCGTGACAACCACCAGACCTCGCACCGAGCAACACAAGGCCCTCTACAAACTCGCGCTCGACCTGACCAAAATCACCACCACCGAGCAAGCCATCACCTGGCACAAAGCCCTCGCCGCCTACCACGCACTCTACGATGCCTGGCTCAACGAGAAAACCTACCGCCATCAAGTAGCCGCCGACCAGATCCCCTCCTGGGCGCGTCATAACAAGAAATGGTGGTACACCCATAAACACACCCGCACCATCGTCCGCTCCCTTGATCACTACATCAAGGATGGGGTCTTGTTCACTTTCCTCGATCCCGAACTTTCCACCAGCCAGCCCCTGGCATCCACAACCAACAGCCTCGAGGGCGGGACGAACGCGCCATTAAAAGCATTTCTACGCGCTCACCGCGGACTGTCCGAGCCCCACATGCTCACCGCGATCGACTACTGGCTCTACGCCAGAAGTGTTGACCATCAGCCCCTCGAAACCTTCATTAATAACACGAAACCACCAAAGAAAAAGCAACTACAAGAACTGCCCCCAGGGCCGGTAGAAATCGACACCACCATAAATACACAAGCCCCCTGGGAAGACGGCCTCCACATCCGAAAAGGCTGGGTCAGAAACTAACAACACG
>NZ_JAQEVQ010000030.1:0-2973 GCF_027694595.1 Pauljensenia sp. OF14-1SRA
ACTAACAACACGCCGCCATTAGCAACGATTTTTGTCTATTAACCCGTTCAAGTCGCGGTCAGCGTAATCAGTGCGATCAGTGAGTTTCCAGCGCGAACTCGGCGTCCGGTTCCTTGGTGAAGCGGTTGCGCAGGTCGCGACGGAAGACTTCAATGACCCACATCCAGACGATGTGGCCGAAGATCTCGGAGAAGTGCTCCTGCCATGGCTGATCCCACGGTGCCGGGACGATGCCCATGAGTGGCATGAGGATGACGTGGAAGCCGATCCACACGAGGATGCCGAAGACGGCGCCCTGCCAGAGTTTGATCTGCGGGAAGCGCTCAGCGAGCACGCAGTAAACGATGGCGACGACGATCGAGAAGGAGAAGTGGATGATGAAGGACATCCACGGCAGGCCTTCGTTGCCGTTGAAGGTGTAGGTGGCGTGCGTGAGGTCGGGGTTCATGCCGAACAATTCAAGCAGGGACTGCGGCGGGTTGGTGGCGTTGCGTTCCGGCGTACGCGGGGGCAGTGGTACCTCCCAACCGAATTTGATGATGGCGGAGATGATGCCGCCGATGAGGCCAACAAGTGCTGCAACGCCGTACTTGCGACGCTTCGGATCAGTCTGTGTGATATTCATGCTGTCAGCATATGCCAATCGGTTGACAGTGTGACAGTAGTAAGCGATTAAACGCCTCACATCGCATGTAAATCTCTGGCGCTGAGTGAACAACCAGGGAATTCATCCTCGTTGCTGATGTGCTGGAGCCAGAGAGACAAAGAAACAAAAAGTAGAGAGCCACCCCGAGTGGAGTGGCTCTCTACTTCAGATATGTACGGCGTTCACTATGAAAGTGAACGTGCATGCAACAGCGTCAGTCAACGATGCCGTAAAGACGGTCGCCAGCGTCACCGAGACCCGGGACGATGTAGGACTTCTCGTTGAGGTGGTCGTCAACAGCAGCGACAACAACCTTGACGTCTGCGCGGTCGCCGACTGCTTTTTCAAGTTCGGCGATGCCCTCCGGAGCTGCGAGAATGCAGACGCAGGTGACATCCTTGGCGCCACGTTCAAACAGGTAGTTCGTTGCTGCGACCATGGTATGACCGGTGGCGAGCATCGGGTCGAGGATGAAGCACTGGCGACCGGACAGGTCGTCGGGCAGGCGGTTGGCGTAGGTTTCGATTTCGAGGGTGTCCTCGTCGCGACGCATGCCGAGGAAGCCGACCTCTGCGGTCGGGACCAGGCGGGTCATGCCTTCGAGCATACCCAGGCCTGCGCGCAGGACGGGGACGACGATAGGGCGCGGTTCGGAGATCTGCAGGCCAACGGTTGGGGCGACGGGCGTGTTGATCGCGGTTTCGGAAACGGCGACGTTGCGCGTGGCCTCGTAGGCGAGCAGTGTGACGAGCTCGTCGACGAGCTGGCGGAAGGTTGCGGACGGCGTTTCGCGGTCGCGCAGAACGGTGAGCTTATGGCTAACAAGCGGGTGGTCCGCGACATGAAGATGCATAGTTCAAGGCTACCGCGCGCGGGCGGACAGTGGGTAGCGTGCCGGCGTTTTCGTGATTATTCCGCCTCGGTGCCACTTGTGTTTGATGGGGGACGAGGCCCGGATCCGTAATGTGAGGGTGATTCCTTGATTGCGCCGGACGATATTGGGACGATGTCTCAGGTGGAGAGATAGGCGGATTTTTGAGTGAAAGGCGCGTGAAAAAGCCGTTTTTCCTGAGAGTTTCCTGCACGGTTGGATAGTGCGATTCAATTTGTATATGGCTGCCGGTAGGCTGTAGGCGTGACACCAATGGATCGTTATCGAGACGCGATGAGTCGCGCTTTGTTCTACGCCAACCAGGCCCGTGAATCGGGTGATGTGCCGGTTGGTGCCGTTGTCATTGATCCGCTGGGGCGGATTGTTGGCAAGGGCTGGAATACTCGCCAGGCCGCGCATGATCCGTGCGGTCACGCAGAGATCAATGCGCTTCGCGAGGCTGGCCAGACCTTGAAGCGTTGGAACCTTGTGGGCTGCACGCTAGTTGTTACGCTTGAGCCATGCACAATGTGCGCGGGGGCGGCGTTGGCGTCACGCGTTGATCGCGTGGTGTTTGGCGCGTGGGATCCGAAGGCTGGCGCAGCGGGTTCGTTGCGTGATGTGTTGCGTGATTCTCGGATGAATCACAGCCTTGAGGTCATTCCGGGTGTCTTAGGTGCCGAAGCTATGATCCAGCTGAAGGCATTCTTCCAAGACAAGCGCGAAACTACGGCTGAGCCAACGGGGCGCGGTGCTCTGGCAAGTGAGCCAGTTGTTGTCCCTCCCTTAGAGACAATTGCGTCGTGGAATCACCCGAATTCGCTCGAGTCTTCGGACTCCGTTTCAGACAGTGACAGGGAAGTGAAGAAGTCTGAAGAGCCTACACAAGAGTCTGCTACGACGTTGCTTCCGCAGATGGAGCGAGCTTCGCAACCGGTGTCTGATCGGGTGAAACACGAAAATTCGGGCCTCGTTGCTTCGAAGGTGGATGCGGTGCCAGCTAGGGAAACGACGTCCGCTGTATCTGCGCCCACTCGCCCAAAGCATGTGGGCACCTCGGCAGATGTGCGCATGGTGGCGGGTATTCCGTTGCGTAGTCACGCGTTTCAGCGGGCGAGGCACTGATCGGTGCGGGGTTGGCAGAATGCTTGCGTAACGACGCGGGGACAACGTGTGGAACGTATCGCATGGGCGGACCTCGTGTGGAGTTTGCCGGCGACTTCTGTTTATACTTATGCGCATTGGTAGCGTGTCCGAGCGGCCGAAGGTGCAGCACTCGAAATGCTGTGTGGTGTAACAGCCACCCAGGGTTCAAATCCCTGCGCTACCGCCAGAGTGTCCCGCAGTCGTTGACTGCGGGACACATTTTTATGCCGAGCGTCTGCACCCCGTGGCGTATTCGGCAATGACGGGTTAAACGACAAAATGTGTGTTTTTGTTGGCGTGTCGGGATTAG
>NZ_JAQEVQ010000031.1:0-1718 GCF_027694595.1 Pauljensenia sp. OF14-1SRA
GAGAACAAGACAGGTATTTCTCCCGCGATACCTCACGCCCAGGTTTCGTTCAAGAATACTTTGATCCTGAATGGAAAGAACGAAAAGAAGAATGGCAGATAGACGATTATCGAGTATTTCTCGCTGAACAATACGGTCTAGACATTCCCGATTCGACTCTTCGAGAATTAATAGGCCGCTTCGTTCGAATCGATACCGAGCAACTTGCCATGTTGAAAAAGCCGCTTAAAGCCGCTCCTGCACAACCCGATGAACAGGGTGTGTTTGCGCTGGAGAAACTCTTCGGCGTGTACGGAAAGCTCAAACAACTCGAGGAAGACCTCAAAGCAGCCAACCTCAGCTACTCTTCGCTTGAAGGGATGGCTAAAACAGGGCTTAGTCAATACGTGAAAATACGAAATAAGAAAGAACGCGACCAAGCCGAGCGAGAACTAACGCAAGCACGGATTGCGTTTCAACAACTGCGAGTGATAGCAGACCTCGATCTTTTCCAGGCAGCAGAGCAAGCGAAAAGCGAAGAGCAACACATGAAGACTCAGTTGCGCTCGCTGCAGAGCAAACGTTCTGTTCTTAAAGGAAAACTATCAATAGTTGAAGCAACGCTATCGGGAGAATCAAGGCTCACAACCGATGACCTTGAAGAGTTCTATAACTTCTTCCCGAACGTAAACAAAGAGAAACTCGAAACCATCGAGTACTATCACCGAGCCCTCGTCGGCGTCTATGAAGACCAGCTTAACGAACAGGCAGAAAAATATCGTCGCGTAATTGCTGTGTTGGACAACGAGATTAACCAACGGCTACGAGAAATTCACCAGCTCAAACAATCAGTTGAGCTCGATGATAAAACCTACGAAGAAAACGGTGAGCTAGCAGCCACCATTAAACGTCTTGAAGCTCAAATCGACGCCTATGACAAAATGCGCGAATTCGACAAGCTGCGCAAAGAAACAAACAAAGCTCTCAAAGAACAACGGCCGCGCATTCTCGGCGATATCGAGCACAACATCAACCGACTCACCAAAGAATTCGTCCAAGCCCTCTATCCGAATAAAAAGCGCAAACCGCCACTATTTAGCTTCAAAGAATCACGCGGTAAAGCGGGGTATACCTTTTCATCTCAAGGAGACAACGGAGCCGGTTCGCAATCCAAGAACCTGATTTCATTTGATTTAGCTATCCTAGAATTAACCAAGTTGCCCATCCTGATCCACGACTCCGTGCTCATCAAACAACTCGCATATTTCCCTGTTGGTAACCTGCTCACACTCTATGAACGAGCAGCGGAACTTACCTCCGAGGATGGCCACCCTAAACAAATATTCTTCTCATTCGATGCCACCCCGAAATATCGGGCGGAAGCAGAAGAAATCGTTAACAGGACAAGAGTCATCAAACTAGGTGAAAACGAGCACGCACTCTATGGATTCACTTGGAACGAAGAGAAAGACGAAACCGATGAGGAGAACAAATAATGCGACTGTCCTATAACAAACTATGGAAACTCCTCATCGACAAAGGATGGACGAAAGAACAACTGCGCACAGCAGCAGGCTTCAGCCCAGCCACCCTTGCCAAACTAGGTAGAGGAGACAACATCCAAACCAACATTATCGTGCGCATCTGCGAAACTCTTGCCTGCCAGCCGGCAGACATTATGGAAATCAAAGGAGACAACTAATGAGCGACAACTTCTCCTTCCTAGAAAAAGATTTTCC
>NZ_JAQEVQ010000032.1:0-398 GCF_027694595.1 Pauljensenia sp. OF14-1SRA
CGCTACATTTCCCGCTACCGCGATAAATGGTTCGTGCCCGATAAGCGGGGTGGAATGCAAGTATTCACCTACAAGCCCAAACCCGGCGCTGAAGAGCAAATCTACCAGGCAATCTCGGATATCACGTTGTCGATGCGAACCAGCGACTACCTCACTCTCCCACCACTGACTGTCACGACCACCGAGGTGACCATGAACGGCAGGGAGCGCAAGGTGTATGACCGGTTAGCGGCAGAGATGGTAGTCGAGCTGGGCGATGAGGTGATTGACGCGGCCAATGCTGCCGTCCTGGCAGGTAAGCTCACCCAACTAGCGTCCGGTGCGATCTACACCGAAGCAGGCGACCCTATCGTGGTACACGGCCGCAAACTCGATGCCCTTGAAGACCTCATTGAAGC
>NZ_JAQEVQ010000032.1:408-1607 GCF_027694595.1 Pauljensenia sp. OF14-1SRA
ATGCCCTTGAAGACCTCATTGAAGCTGCGAATGGGAATCCCGTGCTTGTGGCGTATTGGTGGCAACACGACCTGGCACGCATCCGGCAGCGCTTCCCGCAATCCAGACAGTTAAAAACATCGGCGGATATTGAGGCTTGGAATGGCGGTGAGATTCCGCTGGGGGTAATTCATCCAGCGTCCGCTGGACATGGGCTTAACCTCCAGCAAGGAGGCTCCATCCTCATCTGGTATTCGCTCACCTGGAGCCTTGAGCTCTATCAGCAGACCAACGCCCGTCTGTATCGGCAAGGCCAGAGCAAGCCGGTGACTATTACGCATATTGCGACCAAGGATTCGATTGATCAGCGGATCTTATCGGCACTCGAATCAAAGAACATGACCCAGTCGGCGCTCATCGACGCGGTAGCGCAGACCTTGAGAGGAGAAACGAAATGAGCGTTACGCATCAAGAAACCGACATCACCTGGCGTTACGTTGACCGTCGCGCCGCTGCTATCAACGCACTGCGTGACTACGCCACTATGGAAACCATCATCGATAACACTCCCGACGACCTGAAAGCCATCGAAGCCGACCTGCCCGGTCCATCCTCCCCCGTCTTGGATGGCAGCCGCCGTGCGTTTAATCCCACCGCGGCTGAGGACAAAATCCTTAACCATTTGGAACGGATCGATAACCGCACCCGCAAATACCTGCAAGCCAAGGATTACATGGACTGGTTCAACCCCGCATGGCAAGCGCTCACCGATGAGGAACGTGACGTGCTAGAGGTTTGCTTCCTTTCTGGGCACGAGTCCGCCACTGATGCGATTTATGAGGTGCAAGAGCGGCTAAATGTGGAACGCTCCACCGCCTACAACCGGCGCAAAACCGCCCTCGACCACCTCACCAGTCTCCTGTACGGACGCTAAAATGCTTGGACAAAACGCGGACGACATTCCCGTTTCGAGCCTGATATAGTGTAACTAGTTAGAAAAAGGTCAAAGCCCCGAGCGGAAAATATCCTCTCGGGGCTTTACCATCACCACAGGAGATAACGGGAATGCCAAGCAAACCCAAACGTCCCTGCTCAGCACCGGGCTGTCCCGAACTAACCCGCGAAAGGTTCTGCCAGCTCCACGCCAAAAAGGCAGACAAGAACTACCGCAGGTTTCAACGCGACCCGAAGATCAACAAGCGTTATGGTGCGCGCTGGCG
>NZ_JAQEVQ010000033.1:0-1434 GCF_027694595.1 Pauljensenia sp. OF14-1SRA
GCCATTGATTTCTGCCACTTCGCCCAACTTACGCTGTTCCCAAGCTGGCGTTGAAGGCGATTGTCGCTGTGTGCTCTCAGCATCTCGAGTTACCGTGAATTCGTGAATTGCTAATAATCCTTCAATAGCTTTGCAGGCACTAGCGACCATCGCTAGGGAAGTGAAACATCTTTCACTGAATTTGAAGTTTCGGGTATTAACCCCGGTTTTTGGGGAAGAGCCTCTGTGAAAATTTGATTTTTTCACCGGCTCAATAGAGCTATCGGTGTCGCAAATGGGGTTTGCGAACTTCTCTTTGGAAGACTATCTTTACTATGGAACCGTTCTAGGCAACAAAGAAAGGGCGTTTGGAATGCGTTTGAGGGCAGCTCGGCCTAAGGAGGGGATCTTCCGCATGAGGGGAGCGGGTTTTTAGCGACCCTTCTTTGCTGCCTGCTGCTGATAACACTTACACCTGCTGAGGCGATCGCGGCACCGCGATCCCTGGGCAACGATGGCTTAGAGGGCGGGCAACCCGGCACGATTAGGGGCAAGGTTTACGATGACCACCGCCACAACCCCGAGATCTACAACGCTTCCACGCGTCTCGACCCGCAGGACTGGCCGATCGCAGGCGTCAAGATGAAGGCCATGCTGATTAAGTCTGACGGCACGGTGATTATGTCTCGCGACGAGTTCAACAACCCGGTGCCGTTCGAGGCCACCACCAACGCGGATGGTGACTACACTTTCAACTTCCGTCCAGCGCTGCGCGAAGCGTACAACTTGCCTGCCGATGCAGAGAACCCGCGCGTACGTATCGAGCGCTTCGACCGGGTTCGGGTCTGGGTTGATGAGTCCAACTACAACCCTGGTGGCCCGCTTGCAGATTTCACCCCCAAGCGCCTCAACGGCGGCGGCCGCTTCAACGTCGTTGACACGCTAACCCTGTCATGGTTGGGAACCACAAACTACATTCATGGTTCGATCTCGAACTTCAACATGGCTTTCCGCCCCAAAACGAAGACCGCCGCAGACGAGAACGACGCTTGGAACAAGGATGATGTGAACGGCCACCCTGCCAGCCGTCAGTCTCCCGCCGACCCGCTGGGCGACGAGTACGACAAGAAGGGCAAGCACCTGCCGAAGAACCAGTGGGTGCCTTCGTCGCGTCACGTTGCGCCAGGTAAGCGCAACGTTGACACTAACCTTTTCCTGTGCGGCCACGTTTATGCCGACCGCACGTTCAGATTTGACCGCTGGGATAGCGCGCCGGGCAAGAGAGACCGAACTGCAGCTAAAGACCCGGCTGTGCCTGGCGTGCGAGTTGTGGTTTCTTCTTATGCCCAGGACGGCCTCGGCAAGCCGACGGACATTTTGCAGACCCGCTACGACTACACCGATATGGGGGTTAAAGGACAAAAAGAGTTGGTGGAGGGTTAGTCCCAGTTGTTT
>NZ_JAQEVQ010000034.1:0-1232 GCF_027694595.1 Pauljensenia sp. OF14-1SRA
ACAAAATGTGTTGGTGAAACGTCGACTTTTCGGCTTTGTGGTGCGGGAGAGTGGGCGTCAAAGTTGGTACTGGCAGATTCGGTGAGTGAACATCTCGAAATGCGATTCCTGTGGCAGGAAGCTGATCCGGTACGGACTGTCGAAATCGGGCAAGCAGAGGTGGCATTGCACCTCGTGCCACTCAACTGGCGTGCAGCGGATTGATACCTCGGCCAAGCACCTGGGTGAGTTTCTTTCCTGGCTGCTCAGCGGTAATCGGCAGGCGGATATGCCAGGTGGGGGCAGGTCGTTTCGGCGGCGGTGCCAGGGTTTGTGGGAGGTGTGGCCTCTTGCTCCGGTGGTGGATGAGGTGCATGAGGTCGTGTTCGTTGACGGGATCCACCTGGGCCGCAAAGCGGTCGTCTTGATTGCTCAGTCCCAGGATTTCATCTTGGGCTGGTATGTGGCACGCAGTGAGAACTCGCGCGCCTGGGAAGCGCTCATGAACCGGATCGCCCCACCAGACGTGGTGGTGACGGATGGGGGCAGTGGCTTCGAAAAAGCCCGCAAGAAAGCCTGGCCGAACACGCGGGTCCAGCGGTGCACCTTCCACGCGTTCGGGACCATCAAACAAGCTACCACCATTCGCCCCAAGCTTGCAGCCTCCAAGGAACTGTACGGCTTGGGCAAGCAGCTCTTGCACGTGAAAGACCGAGAGCAAGCGGCCTCATGGATAGACACCTACTTGGACTGGTGCAAGCGCTGGGAGGGCTTCCTCGCGCAGAAGACCAAGAGGGACGATGGCGGGTGGGAATACACGCACGAACGACTCGTGCGGGCCCGCAACAGTGTGAACCGGCTCATCGGAGCCGAGGTGTTGTTCACCTACACCGACCCCCAGTTTGAGGGGGCGTTGCCGGCGATGAACAACCAGATCGAAGGCGCGACCAACGCGCCCTTGCGTCAACTGTTGCGGGACCACCGGGGAATGCGGCTGACCCGCCGGATCAAAGCGATCTTCTGGTGGTGCTACATGCACACCGAAAACCCGCTCCCACCAGCCCAGATCCTCAAAATCATGCCCACAGACACCCAGATTGAAGCCCAATGGGAACACGCCTCGCGCACACACCCCGCAGCCGGTGTCATCCCCAGATGGGGCGACGCCATCGCCTGGCACGACCTCCACCACACAAGCCCCCACCGAAACAACTGGGACTAACCCTCCACCAACTCTTTTTGTCCTTTAACCC
>NZ_JAQEVQ010000035.1:0-779 GCF_027694595.1 Pauljensenia sp. OF14-1SRA
AGACCATACGTTAATCAGCAAGCGCAATCACCCCGTTTTCAACATCAATCGTTATTTTTCTCAATGCGAGCAATAGTGTGAGTGCTTCTATAAGTTCAGCCGTCCCGCCTACCTGTTTCACTAAATCAAAATGTAAATCAATGAGGCGCATCGGATTATCTAAGTGATTCAGGATTCGCGGAAAGTTGGCGAGGGTTGATTCGTCGAAAGTGTAGAGCTTGTTAGGCAATCGCATAGTCTGCCTCCACGTCTACATCTGGGCGGAATACCTCACAAATATGGATGAAGTAGCTGATGAGAATGCCACACACGTAAATGCCGCTTCCCGTGTGATTGTTCATCCAATCGCATAGTTGCCTGAACTGCCCGGGCTGATCCAACCCCGAGCTTTCGAAGGTCAGCCACGCCCCTTGAACTTGATTGCACAGTCGAGTGAACTTGAGCTGTTCTCTCGCTTCTTTAGATTTCAGCTGAGTGACGATAAAAGGCTTGTAGACGGATACAGCATCAGTTGCTTGGGAAAGCAGATCAGCATCGTGAATTTTCTGCTCAAGGTTGACTGCGTTGAATTTGGGATCTGGTATGCGTTGCTCGTAAGGAATGTTGGAAACCGCGTCCAACAGCAGGCTGATTTCTGGTTCAAGCCCCAAAGGCACGACATTGTCGGCAAGGCGATGTTTAGCAAGAAGACGTGCAAGGTTAGCTCGTAGCTGTTGTTCTTCTTTTTTCGTGTGAGCCAGCTGGTATTTTTCGCCATGCTCGGTGCATAACACTGCGAA
>NZ_JAQEVQ010000036.1:0-759 GCF_027694595.1 Pauljensenia sp. OF14-1SRA
AAGCCGAAAGGTCGGGCTCAGACCAACTCTTTTTGTCCTTTAACCCCAACGTCAGTGGTCACGGGCGTGCGTCGCCCTGTCCGGCTCGTGGGGGCGGCGTCGCGTGCGGGACGACGAATCGTGGATGCAATTGTCGTCGAGCTCGGGGCTTCTTCACTTGAACCTCGTCCGATTGCCGATTCGGAGCGAACAGCGATCGTTCGCGTCGGCGGACTGGGTGTTGCGATGAGGGGGCGAATGCTGATGCTCTGAAGTGGGGCTCATCGCCATCAGGAACTGGTGGACCACTGAGACATGACGGTGAAGCAATCGTCGATTGCTTCGAAGATCCTAAAGGAAGGGGAATGAACAATGTGTCGACCGGCGAAGTGTGACATCTGCGGAAAGGCGACGTGGGCTGGCTGTGGACAGCATATTGGCGCTGTCAAGGCGTCGGTTCCTGCAAACGACTGGTGCCCTGGTCACTGTGATGAGAACGGTAATCATCAGAAGAAGGAATCTGTGTTTAGCCCGTCAAAGTGGCTGAATTTCGGACGAAAATGAGCCTTCGCGCCAAGTGTGGTGACGCTCACGTCAAAATGATTTGACGAGTCGCCATGAAGGTGTGTAAATTATTTTCCTGTCGCCGAGAGCGAGGAAAGCTTGAGTCGACTGCCTCCTTCACTGGGGTGTTCAACGGAAGTTGGGTGCTTTTGGTGGGTGTGTGGGTGTTGTTTGTGAACTCGATAGTGTGTTTGTTTTTATGCCTGTTTTTTGTTT